>JAHLMR010000002.1 GCA_018920255.1 Candidatus Aenigmatarchaeota archaeon
TGAAAAATTTGCTAATGAAATTAGTGAAACTTTTGGAGTTTATGCTGAAGCACCAGAAAATGGAGATGTAATAAAAATATGAAAGAAAAAATTTTATTAATAAGATCTAAAGTAAAAGATTCCAAAATTACATGTGGTCCGGATAGATTTGGGTTAGAATTAGAAAATGGATTAAGAAAAAAATATGATGTTGAAACTATACAAATATCTAAATATCATGAATTATTTTGGTTAGTACCATATTTAATTATAAAATCAAAAGCAAAATTAATTATTTCAATACACTCAGATATTTGGTTTACACCTTTTTTGTCAAATAAGAAAGCAATACTTACAGTTCATGATCTCTTTCCATTTACTCTTTCAACACCTTTTTATAAAAACGTTTTATTGAAATATTTAGTAAAGATTTTTTTGTTTATAATATGGAGGCTTTCTTTTTATAATAATTCATTTTTAGTTTCAAATTCATCTCAAACAGCAAAAGAATTAAAAATATTTTTTGGAAAAGAATCAAAAATAATAAATCATGGTGTAGACATAAATAAATTTAAATCTTTTAAATTTAAAAAATTAAAACAACCAATAAAGCTAGGATTTTTTTCTCATTTTATTTATAGAAAAGGAATAGATATAGCAATAAATATTTATGAAAAATTAAAGAATAAAATTAATTGTGAATTAATTCTTGCCGGTGGAAAATTCAAAAAAACATCAACAAGAATTATTGATATAGAAAAATTAATAAAAAATGATAAGAATGTTAAAATTTTAGGTAGAATTCCAGATAAAGATGTACCAAAATTATATAATTCATTTGATTTCTTTCTCTTTCCAAGTAGAGCTGAAGGTTTTGGACTTCCTATTCTTGAAGCAGCAGCTTGCGGAATACCTGTATTTACATTAAAATCAGCACATATACCGGAAGAAGTAAAAAAAGCAAGTATTGTTTGTAAAGATGAAGATGAGATAGTTGAAAAAATAATAGAATTATCAAAAAATAAAAAATTGTATGATAAAATTAGATTTGAAAAAATGAAATATGCAAGAAAATTTACTTGGGATAAATGTGTTAATGAATATGATAAATTAATACAAAAATGTTTTTTACATAAATAATTTAAAATTTCAAATATGGAGAAAGATAAAAATATGAAAAAAATGAAAATTTGTATGGTTTTAGATTATTATTATCCATATGTTGGTGGAATAGAAAGAGATTTTTTTAATCTTGCAAAAAATTTAGTTAAATTAGGGCATGATGTTTATGTAATATCATTAAAGGTTCCAAATACAAATAGTTATGAAGAAATAGACGGTATAAAAATATATAGAGTATATTCACCAATTAAAAATAGATTTATTGCATGTTTTTTTATGATACCAAAAATATTAAAAATAGCAAAGAATTGTCTTTTTATTCACACATCTACTTATGGTTCACTAATCCCTTCATGGATATGTAAAAATATTTTAAGAAAAAAGTGTATAATAACCATTCATGAAGTCTTTAATGATTTATGGTATTTTATTTATAAATCAAAAATAAAAGCATTTATCGCAAAATTATTTGAAAGATTTTTATTATTATTTAATTTTGATTTATATATTGTTCATTCTAATTTTACTAAAAATAGGCTTGCTTTATTTAAACCAAAAGAAAAAATAAAATTAAGCTGTTCTGGAATAGATTATAATTATTTTAATAGAAAAAAAACTAAACCTAAACTTGCAAGAAAAGAATTGGGATTAAAAAATGAAAAAATTTTTGCTTATTTTGGAAGGCCAGGACCAACAAAAGGCCTTGAATATTTTATAAATTCGTTTGAAGAAATAGCTTCAAAAATACCAAATGTAAGATTTTTGCTTGTTTTATCAACTGAGCCAAAAGAAGGCTATGAATATGTAAAAAAACTTATTTCTGAAAGTTCTGTAAAAGATAAAATAATTCTTCATAAAAGTATACCTTTATTTTCAGAAAAAGGAAAAGCATGCTTACGTGACTATATGGCAGCCGCGGATTGTATTGTTGTACCATCAATTTCAGAAGGCTTTGGTATAGTTGCTGCTGAAGCATGTGCTTTAGATGTTCCTGTTGTTGCAAGTAATACAGCATCATTACCAGAAGTTGTTTCTGGAAAATATTTATTAGTTAAACCAAGAGACCCTCATGCCATAGCAAAAGCATGTATAAAAGTTTGTAAAGGAAAATTTAAAAAGTCAAAGAAAAAACTTTTTACAATAGAAATGAGAGTTAAAAGTCATTTGAGCATATATAAAGATTTATTAAATTGTTAACTTTTAACCTTTTCTTTAAGTAATTTAATTAATAAATCTATCCCTCGAATCTTTTTACTTTTATATTTTTTATTTAATTTTTCTATTGTTTTTTCATTATCTAAATTTAACATTTTTATAATACCATCTTGATTTCTAATTTCATCAGATATTTTTAATTGAATTTTCCTTTCATCGTCTGAAAACATATCTAATTTTTTTATAAATTCTGTATAATGTTTAATTCTATTTATAAAAACTACTAAAGAAAAATTTGTGATAAATGTAATAATACTATTTAGATAAAAAACTATAAAATATTCTAATTTAGAAAGCTCTGTATTTTCATTTTTTCTTAAAATTTTTAAATAAATATCTATAATCTTTTTTATTATTTTGTATAAAAATTTATTTCTAATTCTATATTCTAATTCTTTTTTTAATCCATTAAAAGATAGTCTAAATTGATAGTATTCTATTTTTGGATATTCTCTAAATTTAGATGAAACATTATGATATAATAAATATTTTTTTTCTAAGTTAAACAGTTTACCAGTTATTTCAGGATGTTCATGGAGAATTCCTCTATAAATAACTTTATTTTTATTAAAAAATCTTATAACGTGATCATAGGCTTCTGCATTTCCGCCAAAATCAATATTATTAATAAATTTATTTAATCTATAAATTCTATATGCATCATATTTTGGATTTTTTAAAATTTCTAATATTTTTTTCTTTAAATTGCTACTAATCAATTCATCTGCATCTAAAAGAAAAACCCAATCATTTTTACACTTTTTAAGACCATACATTCTTAATGTTTCAACACAGCCTAATGGAACAATATAAATTAATTTTATTTTTTTATATTTTTCTTTTAATTTTTTATTTTTTTCAAATATTTCTTTATCACTGGAATCTATTATTACTATTTCATCTGCTATATCATATACGTTTTTAATTAAAGGTAAAATATTTTCATTTCTTGTAAAATTAAGTATAGATAACTTTTCCATTTAATCACTTAAAGTAATTTAAATATAATAGTTTCTCTATTTTCAAAAACCTTTTCAAAATGTTTTGTATCTTGTAACATAGTATTAATAAAAGTAGGAGTAAATGCACCAATAATATTTGATTCTGGAATTATATAATCTCTTCCTACAAATGCAGACCAAATTAAAATATAGGATACATTATATTTTTTTAATATTTCATAATCATATGTTGAGTTTGTTCCACGCATCAATTCAGGAAATTCTTCTCCGATGCTTACCGAACTTCTTTCTCCATATATTTTAAGAGCCCCAGCATAAACGGTAAATATTTTATCATAAGTATTTGTATTTTCTTTTATCCATTTTAGTGCAGCAATATAATCTGGTGTATATCTTATTGATTTTGAAGTTAAGTCTATTGTATTAAAAGTATTTAGTAGCGAAAATAAAAGTAAAATAAATATAATAATTACTATGAAATATTCTATTATTCTTTTTTTCTTTATAAGTTCATATAAAAAATAAGCATTAATAATAGCTATTTGTGGAAAAATTATTGTTAAATATCTTGTTTCTAAAATTCTTTCACTAAAAATATAAGATTCTATAAATAATAAAATAAAAAGAATAATAAATATAAGCATTAAAATATATTCAATTTTTCTTTCTTGTAAAATTAAAATAAATGCAAAAATTAAAAGAATAAATTGAATAAAACCAAACGTATTTATAAAAAATGGTATTGATGGAATAGCATAAGAAAGAGTTGAAGTAGCTTCTTTAATCCAAGAGATTTCTTTTATCGGATATTTAAAAAAATAATTTAAAAATGGCATATTCGGATAGTTAAATTTTATTATATTCATAATAACATGTGGTAATAATATTGAAGATGTGATTAAAATAAAAATTAATAAAAATTTAATATTTTTGTTTTTTAAATATTCATAGATAAGATAACAAAATGTTAAAAATATTAATAAAACCCCAGAATTTTTAAAATAAAATGATATAGCAGAAAATATACTTAAAAATATTAAATTTTCTATAGTTTTATTTTTATCAAATCTTATTATAGAATAAATAATTAAAGCTGAAAAAAATGCAATCTGAGCATCTACATATGCTATAAGTGAAAGATGAAAAAGAAGTGGAAATGATAATAAAAATAAAGTACATACAATTGAAAAATATATATTTTCTATTTTTTTTCCAAGAAAATATATTATAAATAAAAGAAATACTGTAAACATTGCAGTAAAAATATGACTTATTGTTAAAATTTCAAGATAATTATTAAAAAATAATGATGGTATACCAGTAATTGCATAAAAAAATAATGTTTGGCCCGATTCACTTAAATTTTCAGGATATATTTCACCGTTAATAAATTTTTTTGAATATACAATTCTTTCTTCATCCTCACCGAGCATCGGTGTTATACTTGCAGAATAAATTAAATAAATACCAAATATTAAAATTAAAATTATTACAATTTTTTCCAAGGTTTTTTTATTTATCATTTATTCTCACTTAAATTTTTTATTTGTCTAATTATATCTCTTTTTGTATTTATAATTATAGAACCTAAAAGTCCAGCTAAAAAGAACATTATACCAACTGTGATTATAATAGCATCTAATGTTACTAACAAAGAATGAGAAATTCCTAAAAACCAATCATAAACTATATAAATTCCAAGCAAGATTCCAATTAAAGTGAAAAATATACCAAATGCACCAAAAAATAATAAAGGATTTTGATATCTAGCTAATCTTATAATTAGCGTAATTATTCTAAAACCATCTGAAATTGGATTTAATTTTGTTTTTCCTTCTCTTTTATAATAAGAAATATCTACAACAGCTATTTTTTGGTTATTTTTTACTGCTTCTACACTAATCTCAGTTTCAATACCAAAACCAGATTCTTTTAAAAATAGTTCACGTAATGATTTTGTTTTAAAAGCTCTATATCCTGTACATATGTCCTTTAAACAAATTCCATAAACAAATGCAAAAAAATTATTAATGAGTTTATTCCCAAAAAAATTAAATCTTGTAAATGATTTTTTATTTTTTTCAAGCAATCTGTTTCCTATAACCTGATCATACCCTTTTTCTAATTCAGCTAATAATTTATCTGCTTCATTAGCATCATATGTTTTATCTGCATCAACTAATATACAATATTCTGTTTCAACTTTATCAATAGCTTCAATAACAGCTTTTCCTTTTCCTTTTCCTGATTGTAAAATTACTTTAGCACCTCTTGAAGCAGCAATATCTCTTGTTTTATCTGTACTATGTCCATCTATTACAAGAATATTTTTAAATCCATTTTCTTTAAAAGAATCTATTACATCACCTATTCCTTTCTCTTCATTAAGAGTAGGAATTATAATTGTTACATTATCTTTATTCATTTGAACACACCAATATTTTTATTTATAAAACTTATAAATATTTAAATTTAAATATTCTTAAGATAATTTTGAGGTAAGATAAAAATGAATATATCTAAATTTTTAGAAAAATCTTGGATTTTAATACTTTTAATAATTTTTATAATTTCATTTTGGGTTCGTGCAGTAGGCATTATACCAGATAAAATTTTATCATATGATCCGGTTTTTGAATATAGATATCTTAGATATTTAGTAGATTTTGGTACAATTCCAGTATGGGATGAATTGGGTTATTATGTTGGAAGACCATCAGGGGTTTTTGGACCAGCATTACCTCAGGAAATTTTAACAATTTTTATTTATAATTTATTAAAATTTTTTATTTCAATTAGCTTAATAACTGCTGCAACTTATTCTGCAGCATTTTTTGGTGCATTAATACCAATAGCAGCATTTTTATTAGTTAGAGAAATTTCAAATAATAATTGGGGTGCATTATTATCTGCAGCATTAATTGGTACTGCACCACAAATTTTAATAAGAACATTTGGTGCAAGTTATGATACAGACCAGCTAGTCTTATTTTTTATATTAGTTACACTTTGGTTAGGAATAAGAGTTATAAAATTTAAAACACCTTCATCTATATTTTTAGCAACAACAGGGTTCTTTTTATTTGCAACAATGTGGAATATGTTCACTTATACATTAATCCTTTCATTTGCTTTTTTTATTTTTTATTTTATTTTTTCATATATACATAAATTTGGAATAAAAACAATTAACTTTCAAAAAATTAAAGAAAATATATTTTATTTTAAGAATGAAATAGTTTCATTATTGGTTTTATTTTTTTCATTATTTGTTTTTCTTATTTTAAACAGAACAAATTTAATTGAATTAATATTTAATATATTAGGTTTTGCATTTGCTGCAGAAAAACTTATTGTTAATATTTCTATTGCAGAACTTCAAACAGTTTCTTTACTTGATGTTTCTACTTGGATACTTTCTATGGGAAGAATAATGATAGGAAATGAACTTGTAGACATTATTATTTTCTCATTTTTCATATCTATGATTTTATTTTCTTTGTATTATTTATATAAAAATAAAAAAATATTTGAATTTAGTATTTTGTTTACTCTTATAGTTTTTGGTTCCTATACTGTTATAAGAGGAATAAGATTTACAGAATTTACTTCAGCTTTATTTTTATCGATTATAGGTATAGGTTTTAGTTATTTTCTTATATTTTTAAAAGATGAAAAAATTTATAAAAGTATTTTAATTGGCTTAGCTATTTTTACTGTATTAATATCTTTTTCAATTGCAATAGAAATGGGTCCAAAACTTGGGCCAGATACAGATAAAAATTGGAATGATGCTTGGGAATTTTTAAAGAAAAATACAAATGAATTATCTTTAGTTGGTACATGGTGGGATCCAGGACACATGATTGCAGGATTAGCTGAAAGAAGAAATTTAGCAGATGGTGCACACTGTGGAAATAAAGATTGTCTTTTTGGAATAAATGATAGAATAACAGATACCGGAAGAATATTTTCAATTGAAAATGAAACTGAAGCATTAAATTTAATAAGAAAATATAAAGGAACAAGTCCAGAAGTTTATTGGATAGCATCTTCAGATCTAATTGGAAAATTCCAATGGATACAATATTTTGGAACAGGATGCGATGCAAGAAAGGAGCAAAGATGTCCGCTTTATTTACAAATAGGATTGCAAAATATAAATAATTCTGAATATGGAAGTTTAATATTAAATTATGGAAATATTAAAATTTTATTAAAAGATAATAAACTAATACCAATTTATATAGAAAAAAGAAATGGAATGTTATTTTCGGAAATAATTTATTATGAAAATGAAAAAATAAAATCTATAAAAGATATAGAAATAAATTCTACAGAAATAGGTAAAGAATTAAATATAAAACTTTTAAATCAAACTATTCCTTATTCTTTATATTTATCAAAAAAAGCAGAGTATATAGTAATAATACCACCAAATTTAAGAAACAGTATATTTACAAAGATGTTTTTCTTTGATGGAGAAGGTTTAACAAATTTTGAAAAGGTATTTAGTAATGAAGATGTTAAAATTTTTAAAGTAAAACTATGAGAAAGATTTTTATGAAATTTTATTGTTTAGGAGGTTTTAGAGAAGTTGGAAGAAATGCTATATTATTAGAAACTTCTAAAGAAAATGTTCTTTTAGATTATGGAATAAAGGTAGAAACAAATGAATTGCCGTTATCCATAAATAAAAAAATAGATGCATTAATTCTTTGTCATCCACATTTAGATCATTGTGGTGCAATACCAACACTATATAAGAAAAAATTATATAAATTTCCATTATATTCAACAGCAGCATCTTTAGATCAATCGCATTTATTATGGAAAGATAGCATGAAGGTAGCAAAATTGAAAGGAAAAAAACAAGTTTTTAATGATTCTGATATTCAAAGAACAAAACAAAATGAAAATAGAATAACTTTTGGTCAAAGATTTGAAATAGGAAATTTAAATATAGAAGTTCATTTTGCTGGTCACGTACCAGGCTCGCTTATGCCTGTAATTGAATATAAAGATAAAAGAATTTTATATACAAGTGATTTTAATACATTAGATACAAGATTACTAAAAGGTGCTAATATAAAAGAGTTTAAAGATATAGACATTTTAATAACAGAAAGCACATATGCTGATCGTGAACATCCAAAAAGAGAAGAAGTTGAAAAAGAATTTATAAAATCTGTTGAAGAAACAATAGAAAACGGAGGAGTAGCATTAATTCCTGTTTTTGCCGTAGGAAGAGCAGCTGAAATAATGTTAGTTTTAAATTCTTCTAATCCAGACTATCCGATTTATCTTGATGGTATGGCAAGAGAAGCAACTGAAATTGCATTAAGATATCCAGAACTATTAAAAGATCCAGAAGCACTTCGTAATGCTATGGATAAAATTATACCATTATATACAGATGACGAAAGAAAAGAAGCAATAAAGTCTCCATGTGCAATAATAACAACAGGAGGATGTTTGGAAGGTGGACCAATTATATTTTATCTTTCACAACTTCATGATATTGAAAACTCATCATTACTTTTTACAGGTTATCAAATTCCAAATACAGCAGGAAGAAAAGTATTAGAAACAGGAAGATTTATAACAAATGAATTAAATTTTAAAATAAAAATGAAAATAAAAAGTTTTGATTTTTCAGCACACATAGGAAGAACACAACTTTTAAATTTCATAAAAACATTAAATCCAGAAAAAGTAATATGTATGCATGGAGATAACTGTGAAAAATTTGCTAATGAAATTAGTGAAACTTTTGGAGTTTATGCTGAAGCACCAGAAAATGGAGATGTAATAAAAATATGAAAGAAAAAATTTTATTAATAAGATCTAAAATAAAAAATTTAAAATTTATAACTGGTCCGAGTAGAGTAGGCTTAGAATTAGAAAAGGGATTAAGAAAAAAATATGATGTTGAAACTATACAAATATCTAAATATCATGAATTATTTTGGTTAGTACCATATTTAATTATAAAATCAAAAGCAAAAATAGTCATCTGTATAGGAACAGATTATGGTTATTTTATACCATTTTTATCAAGTAAAAAAGCAATAGTTATATTTCATGATCTTTTTCCTTTTACTCTTCAAACCCAATTGTATAAAAATTTTTTAGGAAAATATTTAATAAAAATCTTTTTATTTATTATGTGGAAATTAGCTTCTTTAAATTTTCTTTTGGTTTCAGATTCATCTCAAACAGCAAAAGAACTAAAAATATTTTTTGGAAAAGAATCAGAAGTTATAAATCTTGGTGTGGATATAAATAGATTTAAACCCCTTAAATTTAAAAAATTAAAAGAACCAATAAAGCTAGGATTTTTTTCTCATTTTATTTATAGAAAAGGAGTAGATATAGCAATAAATATTTATGAAAAATTAAAGAATAAAATTAATTGTGAATTAATTCTTGTTGGAGGAAAATTCACAAGAACAACAATAAAAGTTGTTGATATAGAAAAATTAATAAAAAATGATAAGAACGTTAAAATTTTAGGTAGAATTCCAGATAAAGATGTACCAAAATTATATAATTCATTTGATTTCTTTCTCTTTCCAAGTAGATCTGAAGGTTTTGGACTTCCTATTCTTGAAGCAGCAGCTTGTGGAATACCTGTATTTACATTAGAATCAGCACATATACCGGAAGAAGTAAAAAAAGCAAGTATTGTTTGTAAAGATGAAGATGAGATAGTTGAAAAAATAATAGAATTATCAAAAAATAAAAAATTGTATGATAAAATTAGATTTGAAAAAATGAAATATGCAAGAAAATTTACTTGGGATAAATGTGTTAATGAATATGATAAATTAATACAAAAATCATTAAAAGAAATAAATAACAATTAAAATATATGATTGTTTTAAACGGATCAGAAGCAGGAGGACAGTTTGTAAGAACAGCAATAGCTTTATCAGCAATTACAAAAACTCCAGTAAAAATAACAAACATTAGAGGTGCAAGAAAACCACCGGGCTTAAAAATTCAACATATAGAAGGAATAGATGCTATAGGAAAATTATGTGATGCAAAAATAAATGGTCTAAAGTTAGGTTCTAAAGAGATTGAATTTATTCCAGGAAATTTAGTTTCAAAGGATTTAGAAATAAATATTTCTACTGCAGGTTCTATAGGATTAATTCTTCAAGCAATTCTTTTAGTTACAGCAAATCTTAATGAAAAAATTAAAATAAAAATAAATGGTGGAGCAACATTTGGCAAATGGGCCCCTTCACCATATTATTTAGAAAAAGTCATTTTTCCACTTATAGGAGAAAAAACAAAAATAAATGTTATAAAAGATGGTTTTTATCCAAAGGGCGGAGCAGAAGTTGAAGTCTTTACAGAGCCTTGGAAAAAAAGAAAAATTGTTTATGAAACTTCAGGAAATATAAAAGAAATAAAAATTTTTTCTTATTCTTCAGAATTATTAAAAAGTAAAAATGTTGCAGAAAGACAAGCAAACTCAGCAGAAATTTTTTTAAAAGAAAAACTAAACACTGAAATTTCAAAAGAGATTTTTTATTCTAAATCTTTATGTGCTGGTTCAGGAATTTTAATAGTTTGTAAAACAGAAAATTCTATTTTTGGTGCTGATGCTATAGGGGAAATAGGAAAAACATCTGAAAATGTTGGATTAGAAGCAGCAAAATATCTTTTAAATGATTTATTTAATGGTGCAGTTGATATTCATGCAGGAGACATGCTTTTACCATACATCGCATTTAATGGATCTGGAAAAATATTAGTACCAAAAATTTCTCAACATATTATTAAAAATATAGAAGTATTAGAATCATTTTATAAAATTAAATTTAAGGTTGATGGTGAAAAAGGAAAACAAGGAAAAATTATTTTATAACAATTTTTTAATTTCATTTTTAAGATCTTCTATTCCTTCTTCAGTTTCACATGAAACCTTTAAAATATTATCTATTTTTAATTTGTTTATATTTTTTTCAGAAATATCTATTTTGTTTGCTACCAATATTACTGGGATGTTAAATAGATTTTTAATTTCATTATACAAAGAAATTTGTTTTTCTAATTCCCAACCACAAGTTTCACTTAAATCAAATACATAAATTATATAATTTGCTATATTTTTTAATGCAATAATTGTTTGCATTTCTATTTTATTTCTTTTTGAAATAGGTCTATCGAGAAGTCCTGGAGTATCTATAATTTGAATTTTTTTAAAATTATGTTCAAAATATCCTATCATTAAACCCTTTGTTGTAAATGGATATGGCTGAATTTCTGGCTTAGAACCTGTTAATTTCCATAACAAAGAACTTTTTCCAACATTTGGGAATCCAGCAATTATTATAGTTTTCATATCTTTAATTTCTGGAAGTTTTCTAAGAACTTTTCCAGCTTCTACTAGAGTATTTAAATAAGATTTTTTCTTTTTTAAAAGTCTAGAAACACGTCCATAAAATTCTTTTCTTATATTTCTAAATTCGTTTGTATGCTTTGCATTTTCAAGTTTCTTTAAAAATATAATTTGTAAACTTCTAATTTTATTTATTAAAAATTTTATTGTTTTTAATGATTTTTGAATTTTCTCATAACCAATTAAAACATCCGTAATCTCATAATAAAATTTATTAACGTTTTTTGGAAAACTATTATATGAATTTTTCAATAGTTCTATAAGTTTGTTTGCAGATACTTTTATTCTTATCCCTTCTTTTTGTCTTGCATTTTCTATAATAGAATCTTTAAATTTCTCTTTTTTAACAATCTTTGATGCAGCACTAAAAGAAATTTCAATTAATTCTTTATCAGTATAACATATAGTTTTTTTAAATGGATTTGTCATAAATTGAATATTAATAGCTTAAATATTTAAAAAACAAGCTTAGAAAATTATTTCTATGAAGCTTCGAGTTGCGAAAGGTTATGTATTTTTTCAAAAAATTTCTTGATTTATATTTTCTATTTCTACAAGGCCGCTGATAAATTTTATCTTAAAAACACATTAAATTTTTTCATAAAACAGTAATCTTTAAATATATATCATTTTTCTTTATTTTTGAGAAAAAATATTTAAAATGGAGGATGGTTTTATGGCAAAAAAGAGTAAAAAGGAGGAAAAAAATATGGTTAAAAAGAAACCTCTTGAAGAAATAGAGGAAGAAACAGAGGAAGAATTCGAGGAAGACGATACTTTTGCAGCAGATGATGAAAGCTTTGAAGAAGAGGAAGAATTTTAAATAGTTTAATTTATTTTTTAAATATTTTTTTAATTATATATTCTAAAGAAAAGAAATTAATTTAAAAGATAAAGTTTAGTTTTAATTTGTGATTTAAATGAAAATAAAAAAATGTCCAGAATGCGGTTCAAAAAAATTAATAACAAAAATAAAAGAAGTTTATTGTGGGGAATGTGGTTTTATAGTTAAAGAAGATATTATGCTATAAAATAATATTTAAATAAACAAAAAATATTTTATATTTTATGTTAAAAGGTCAATCAATTACAATAGTATTTATGATATTTTTCTTTATTATTATAATTTTAAGTATAACATTTTTACCAGATATACAAAAAAATATAAAAGCAGCACAAATAACAAATGAAATTCAAAATGTTAAAACACAAATTTCAAATTGCAATTCTAAACTTTTAGAAACAGCAAGAACAGGAATCAAAAATACATGCTATATTCCAGCTGAAATAGGAAAAGTTACTGCAAAAACAGAAGGTATTTATTATACCATTCAAGCAGATGAAAAAATATGTGATCCGCATGATTGGATTGAGATTGATTCAGAAAAGCATATTTGGTCAAAATGTTTAAATAATGGATATACACTCCAATATATGTGGAATTTTCCAAACCCATTGTATGTTAATGGAACTATAACTGGAAATATATACATATATCCAGCAAGCGGAGGTCAGGGATTTGAAAAAAATGTTAAATTCAGAACAATTACAGTTGTTGTTGCATTTAACTATGTTCCAGGACAAGAAGGAAAAAATATTGAATTTGTAAGAGAATCTGTAACAGATGAAAATGTTACATTATCGGTGATCATTTCATGAAAAAATATATAATTATTTTAATTTCAATTATTATTTTATCTTCAATTTCATTTGCAGAAACTCTTGAAACTGATAGCTATACTTTTAATTTGTTAGTGCCAATAGATTTTAATAGTTTAAATAGTGATAGCTATACTTTTAAATTTGCATTAAGTCAACCAACTATAGGTATTTCTTCAAGTGAACAAAATTCACTTTGTATAGGTATATTTTGTACTTCACAAATATTACCATTATATGCAATTAAAATATCAGGTACTCTTAATTATTCAGATAATACAAGCGTTTCTAATGCTAAAATAATTGTAACTACTCCAACAAGTAAAAAGTCTACAATAACAGATAAAAATGGAAATTTTGAAATAACCATTTATCCGGTTTTAGAATATTATATTAAAAAACCATTTGAAATTGAAATTTATGTTATAGGAAAAATTGAAGCAATATACACTTGTACTTATGATTGGTATTCAAATACATGTAATTAAATTTAATTTTGTCTTGCCCATGCTATAAATGACCCCAATGGCATTAAAATTTCTTCTCCACTTTGCATATTTCTTACTTTAATTGAAGAAAGTTTTAATTCATTTTCACCTATTATTGCAACATATGGAATCCCCAATGTACTTGCATATTCTATTTGTTTTGAAAGCTTTCTTTCAGATATATCCCAGTCTGTTCTTATTCCAGCAGCTCTTAATTGATTTATAATTTTTATAGCCTGGCTTTTAATATTTTCATTTACTATTGCAACAAAAATTTTTGCAGGTGCTGATTTTTTAATTAAACCTCTTTCTAAAAGTAAAGAGAATAGTCTAGATAATCCTATACTTATTCCAGTAGCTGGATAATCTGGACCACCAATATTTTTAATAAGATTATCATATCTTCCGCCACCACCAATACTAACATTTTTATCGCTAACAGAAATTTCATAAACAAGACTTGTATAATAGTCAAGACCTCTTACAATAGAAAAATCTAATTCTAATCTATCTAATATTGAGAAATCTTTTGCTAATAAAAATAATTCTTTTATTTCTTCTAAACCATCGACATTTTGAAATTCGTTTTCAATATATTTTATTTTTTCATAAAAACTACTTTTCATTGTTAAGATTTCTATAATTTTATTTATATTAATTTTTTCAGAAATATTTTCTATTTCTTTTTTAAAAGCATCTATACCAATTTTATCTTTTTTATCTATAATTTTTAAAACTTTATCAAGATTTTCTTCCTCTACACCTAAATTTTTAAGTATATTTTGAATAACTTTTCTATTGTTTACTTTTATTTTAAAATCATCAATCTGAAAAGTTTCAAAAACTTCTATTACTGCACATAAACATTCTATATCCGCATTCAAACTTTTACATCCTATAATATCAATATCAGCTTGCCAAAATTCACGATATCTCATAGCTTGTGGATTGTCATATCTCCAAGCTCTATCGATTGCATATCTTTTAAACGGCATTGGTAAATTTAGATTATTACTTATTATTCTTGCAAGCGGCATAGTTAAATCAAACCTTAAACCAACTTCTCTTTCAGATTTATCTTTAAAATAATATATTTCATCTTTTACAGCTTCTCCGAGCCCACCTTTTGCAGAAAGCAATTCAAAACTCTCTAATGCTGGTGTAATTAAAGGCACAAATCCATATTTTTCAAAAATTTTTCTTATTGTTTCAATCATAGATAAAAGAATATTTGCTTCATCTTGTAAAAAATCTTTCATACCTTTTACTGGTAAAAATTGCTTCATAATATCACTTCTTTATTTTAATAATAAAAATTAATATTTAAATAATTGCAATTCTAAATAAAAATATGGCAGATATAAAAATAGGTAAAGTAACGCATTATTTTTCAAAAATTGGTGTAGCAGTTTTAGAGCTTCAAGATTCAATAAAAATTGGTGACAGAATAGCTTTATTATCAAAAAAAGGAGAAAGATTTGAACAAATTGTTGAAAGTATGCAAATAGAAAAAACTCAAATTAATGAAGCAAAAGCAGGACAATCAGTTGGAATAAAAGTAATACAAGAACCAAAGAAAAATTCTGATGTATTTAAAGTTTCTTAAATGAATGCAAATCTTTAATAAAATACTTTTCCTTATTTTAATTTATGAATATTATAGAACTTGTAAATGTTTCAAAAATATATAAATTAGATAATGTAGAAGTTAAAGCAATTTCTAATATTAATTTAAAAATAAAAAATGGGGAGACAGTTGCTATTATGGGACCATCAGGTTCAGGAAAATCTACTTTATTACATATTATTGGTTGTTTAGATAAACCTTCTTCTGGAAAAGTTATTATTGATTCTAAAGATGTTTCAAAATTAAATGAAAATCAATTAGCAGAAATAAGAAGACAAAAAATAGGTTTCGTCTTTCAATTTTTTTACTTAATTCCATCTTTAAATGCATTAAGAAATGTAATGTTTCCTATGTTATTTACAAATAACTTAAATAAAGAGGAGAAGGAAAAAAAGGCAATTGAACTTTTAGAATTAGTTGGATTAAAAAATAGAATTTATCACAGACCTGCAGAAATGTCAGGAGGGGAAAGGCAAAGAATTGCTATTGCTAGAGCTCTTGCTAATGACCCACAAATTATTTTAGCTGATGAACCAACTGGAAATTTAGATACAGAAAAGGGAAAAGCAATAATTGATCTTTTACTTAATCTTAATAAAGAAAAAAACATAACACTTATTATAGTTACTCATGATTCATATATAGCTTCGCATGCAAAAAGAATAATAAAACTAAAAGATGGAAAAATAATATCTGATAGTAAAAAATAGGGAGGTAATAAAAATGAAAAGTATCAATATATTAATTTGTATGCTTTTATTTTCCTTTTCTACATTTGCTGCTGATACTATTAGTACAACAGCCTCTATTTACCCATCTGTATTATCTCCTGGAACAGAAGGATATATACAATTTACAATAACAAACACAGGAATAAATACAATAACAGATATGAGAATTTTATCAGTAATTGCAGATGCACCGATATTAATTCAATCTCCAGGTGTTCAGACTTTAGGAAGTTTAAACCCAGGAAGTTCTTACTCAACTAATATTAAATTTACAGTACCATCATATACAAGTTCTGGATATTATGTTGTAAGAATAACAACTGAAGTATGTTATGGTGTTTCTTGTAAAAATTATTTACAAAATGCAATAATAGCAGTTCAAGCACCAAGTTTAGTTGAGATTAAGTCAATTACTCCTTATGAAATGAAAATAGGTAAAACTGAAAAATTTACTTTTACAATAAAAAATAATGGAGATTCTGATATAACAAATGTTATATTAACTTGGTATGATCCATCAAACGTTTTATTTCCTTTAGGAGAATCTAATAAAATATATATCCCAAAAATTAATGCATATGAAACCTATAATGTTTCAACAAATTTAGGAGTAAGTTCAAATGCTTTATCAGGATATCACAATATTTTTATAATAGTTCAATATACTGATAAAAAAGGAGTTATTCAATTTGTTAATAATACTTTAGGTATTAAAATTTTAGGAAATTATAATTTTATTTTTTCAAAAGAATCTCAAGATATAATACAGCAAGGAAAATCTGGTTTAGTTTCTATTAAAATTGCAAATGCTGGTACACAAGATGCAAAATTTTTAACACAAAAATTAATAACAGATGATAAAGAAATATCAGTTTCTCCTTCTATAATTTATGTTGGAAATCTTAAAACCGATGATTTTGACACAGAAAAATATACAATCACTACTTATCCTTGGACAAAAATAGGATATCATAATTTAACTATGATAATAGAATATCAAGATGAGTTTGGAAACACATATTCTGAAAATCATACATTTACTATATATGTCTCAGAATCGAATGTGTCATTTGATAATTTAAAAAATTTAATTATTTTAATTGTTATAGGAATAATTATTTATTATTTTTATAATAAAAGAGTTAAGAAAAAACGATGATAAAATGTTTAATGAGCTTCTTTCAATTGCATTTTATAATTTACTACATAGAAAATTAAGAAGTTTTTTAACTCTTTTAGGAATTGTTATAGGTGTTTCTGCTGTTGTTGGAATAATAACGCTTGGAATAAGTTTACAAGAAAATGTAACAAAACAACTTATGAAATTTGGAAGTGATCAAATAGCTGTAGTAGGAGGATCATTTAAATTTTCACAGCTTAGAACATCTATGCTAACAACTCTTACATTTAAATTTTCTGAAAATGATTTAAATGCAATAAAAAACGCTCCTGGTGTTGAAGAAGTATATGGTGCAATAACAAATTCTGAAATAATTAGTTATTATAATGAAAATATTACAAATGTTGTTTATGGAATAAATATAAAAAGCTGGATGGATATAGAAGGAAATAAAATTGGACTATATAAAGGAAGAGTTCCTGAAACCGATGAAAAATATGTTGCAATTATAGGTTATTCTATAGCAAAAGATTCTTTTTCAAAAGAAATTGATATTAATAAAAAAATAAAAATAAAAAATAAAGAATTTAAAGTTGTTGGGATATTGAATCAAGCTGGTGGTGTTCTTTCTTCATCAATTGATAATGTTATTTTAATACCATATGATACCTTAATTGAAATTAATCCAAATAAGTTTAAAAAGGGAGAATATACTGTATTTGAACTTAAAATTTCCAAAGGTTTTACTTCAGATGAGGTTGTAGAAAATGTTAATAAAGCACTATTAAAATCTAGACATGAAACAGAAGAAACAAAAACATTTTCAGTTTTAGGAGCTAAATTTTATCAAGAAACAATAAATTCTATATTTGGTATTATTACTGTATTTTTAGGAGCAATTGCTGCTATTTCATTAGTAGTTGGCGGAATTGGAATTTCGAATACAATGTATGTATCAGTTATGGAAAGAACAAGAGAAATAGGTTTAATGAAAGCAGTAGGTGCAACAAATAAAACAATATTATTGTTATTTTTAATAGAATCTGGACTTTTAGGTTTACTTGGAGGTATAATAGGAACAATACTTGGTATTTTCTTTTCTTATATTTTTTCATTTATTTTATCATCAGAACATTTTTTAATGATAAAAGGCTTTTCAATTTTTATTGATCCACTTATAATATTATTAGGATTTTTCTTTGGTTTTTTTACAGGAATTTTAGCAGGATTTTTCCCAGCAAAAACAGCTGCTAACTTACAGCCAGTAGAAGCATTAAGATATGAATAAAAAAGTTTTAAATATAAGTTAATAAATATATATTTCATGTCAGAATTAGATAAATTTTTCAATCCAAAATCAGTTGCTATTATAGGTGCAAGTCATACTCCAGGAAAGATAGGTTATGCCATATTAGAAAGCATGAAAATGTCTTTTAATGGAAAAATATATCCTATAAATCCTAATATTTCAGAAATAATGGGTTTAAAGACTTATTCTTCTGTTTTAGACATAGAAGATCAGATTGATTTAGCTATAATAGTTGTTAAATCAGAAATAGTAGCATCTGTTTTAGAAGAATGTGGAAAAAAGAAAATTAGAAACGTAATTATAATTTCAAGCGGTTTTAGTGAAATAGGAAATAAAAAAGGAGAAGATGAGCTTTTAAACATAGCAAAAAGATATAAAATAAGAATTATTGGTCCAAATTGTATAGGAATATATAAAAGAAATTTAGATATGCTTTTTATGCCAAGAGAAAAGCTTAAAAGGCCTTTAGATGGATATTTGTCGCTTATAACCCAATCTGGCGCATTTGGCTCAGCTATATTAGATTTTTGTGCTTATAATGGCATAGGAGTATCAAAGTTTATTTCTATAGGTAATAGAATAGATGTTAATGAAATAGAACTATTAGAATATTTAAATAAAGACGTACAAACACGTGCTATTGGTATTTATTTAGAATCTACTGTTGATGGAAAAAAATTTATAGAAACAGCAAAAACAGTTGTTAAAAATAAACCAATTGTAATTTTTAAAGCAGGAAAAACAAAAAAAGGAACAGAAGCAGTAGCATCTCATACAGGTGCTCTTGCAGGAGAATACTCATTATATCAAGCAGCATTTAAACAAGCTGGAATTATTGAAGCAAAAAACGTAGAGCAATTAATAGATTTTACTAATATTCTTGCAAAACAACCCCCTTTACAAGATAATAAAATAGCAATAATTACTGATGGAGGAGGTTTTGGAATAGCTGCAGCTGATGCAGCAATAAATGCCGGACTTTCTCTTCCAGAACCCTCGCCTATACTTTCAAATAAACTTAAAAATATTCTTCCACCATATGCAAGTATTAAAAATCCGATTGATTTAACAGGAGATGCAACAAGTGAAAGATATGCTAATACTTTAGATGTTATTCTTTCTAGTAAAGAATATTCTGGAGTTTTAATAATAGCCCTTTTACAAATATCAACTCTAGATGAGTCTATTATTACTGTAATAGAAGAAGCTAAAAAATATGGTAAACCAATTTCTGTTTGTATGGCTGGGGGAGCATGGACGCATGAAAGAGCAGTAAAATTAGAATTATCTGGAATACCTGTATATCCTACACCAGAAAGAGCAGCTGAAGCTCTTGCTATTCTTATAAAAAATAAACTACCATTGTTGTAAATTAAAATAAAGTAATTTTATTTTAAAGTTATATTTTATGAAAAGGAAAAATATTAAAATTAATACTGCAGATAAATTTTTTATTGAAGATATAAAAAATGAAACAAAAACAGATTTTAAAGAAAACTTAAAAGATAGTTTCAAAAAACAAAAATTTTTAATTTCTTTAATAATCTGTATTTTATGTATAGTTGCTACAGGTTTTGCAGTAAGCTTTGCTAGTGTAACAGGTTATGCAACTGTTAATAAAGCAATAAAATTAGATATAATAGGAAGTAGTAATGATTTTTCATATTCTTTAGGAAATGTTTATCAAGGTGAAGAAGTTTGGTCACCAAAAATTAAGTTAATAAATTCTGCAAATACAAATTATAAAATAAATTTTTCAGTATCTGTTGTTTCAGGAAATCCCAGTGATGTTTCTTTTGAAATTTGGGATGAAAACAAAACTTCAATTCTTACAAATCCTTATGAACTAAAAAATGGATATATTTATTTTTATATTAAACATAAATTTTCTCAAACAGCAGAATTAGGAAATTATACATTTATTTTAGATATTGTTCCGGTGCAATGATTAAATATTTTAAGTTTATTATAACTTTTAATGTCAAATTCATTTAATTTATTAAATAAAAAAATTAGTGAATTAGCAATATCTAGGTTTAAAGAACCAACATCAATACAAGAAAAAACTATTCCAAAAATTCTTCAAGGTAAAAATGTTTTAGTAATAGCTGGCACAGGCTTTGGAAAAACAGAAAGTGCAATGCTTCCAATTTTTAGCATTCAAATTGAAAAAAAATATAAACCAATTTCTATTCTTTATATAACTCCATTAAAAGCATTAAACAGAGATATGTTAGATAGGCTTTTATGGTGGTGTGAAAAGTTAGAATTAGATGCTTCTGTTAGACATGGAGATACAACAGCAAATGAAAGAAAACTTCAAACAGAATACCCGCCACATCTTTTAATATCTACTCCAGAACAACTTCAAGCCATGCTTTTAGGAAGTAAAATTAGAAATTTGATTAAAAATTTAAGATTTGTTATTATAGATGAGGTTCATGAGCTTGTAAATAATAAAAGAGGAGTTCAGTTAGCTGTTGCTTTGGAGAGATTAAAACTTATTACAGAAAATAAACCACAATTAATAGCATTATCTGCAACAATAGGAGACAAAGAAACAACTGCAAAATTTATTTTTGGTTCTTCAAATGATTATGAAATAGTTGAGTGTTTGGATGAAAAACAAATTAAATTAACTATAGATATTATAAAAGAAAAAAAAGAAGATGCTAATTTATCAGAAAAGCTTTTTATAGGAAAATCTGTTGCTGCTAAACTAAGAGCTATACATGATTTAATAAAAAATAAACAAACATTAATTTTTACAAATACAAGAGAGACAGCAGAAGTTCTTGCAAGTAGATTAAAAACTTTTAATGATATAAAAGTTGAAGTGCATCACAGTAGTTTAAGTAAAGAAACAAGATTAAAAACTGAAAAAGATTTTAAAGAAAGGAAATTAAATGCTGTAATCGCAACAAGTTCGCTTGAATTAGGAATAGATATAGGATCTATAGAGCAAATAATTCAATATAATTCACCCAGACAAGTAATAAAAATTTTACAAAGAATTGGAAGAGCGGGTCATTCAAAGGAAAAAATATCAGAAGGAATTATATTATCGAATGAATCAGATGATGCTTTTGAATCCGCAGCAATAGCAAAACTTGCATTTAAAAGAAATTTAGAAAAAATAAAACCACATTTTAATTGTTTAGATATATTATGTAATCAAATAATTGGAATTATTTCAGAATATCCTGAAATAGAAAAAGAAAAAGTTTTTAATATTATAAAATCTTCTTTCCCATACTCACAAATTTCAAAAGAAACATTTGATGATTTAATAAATTTTATGAATTCTTTAGGTTATCTATTTATAAATGGAGAAAAACTTAAAAGAAAAAGAAAGGCTCTTCTTCATTATTATTCTTCTATTTCAACAATTCCTGAATCAAAAAATTATAAGGTTATAGATACAGTTACAAATTCATTTATAGGAAATTTAGATGAAGAGTTTGTTATATCTCATTGTGAACAGGGACAAACATTTGTTCTTAAAGGTCAAACATGGAAAGTAGTTTCTGTTGAGGATGAAAAGATATTTGTTGAATACATTGAAGATATAGAATCACAAATTCCAGCATGGGAAGGAGAATTAATACCAGTTCCTCTAGAAGTTGTTTTAGAGGTTAAAAAATTACAAAAGAAAATAGAAGAAATGATAAATCTCAAAAAATCAAAGGATGAGACAATAGATTATTTAAAAAATGAATATTTTCTATCTGAAAATGCAGCAGAATTTATTTTTAAAATAATTTCTAAAAATTTAGAAAATGGTTTTAAATGTTCAAATAAATTTGAAATAGAGACTTTTGAAAATTTTGTTGTTTTAAATTCTCCATATGGAAATAAAATAAATGAAACTATTTCTAAATATTTATCTGCGCTTTTATCCTCAGATTTTGGTTATACAATATTATCAAGATCAGACCCATACAGAATAATTTTTTCACACGGAATAATAAATCAGGAAACATTTATAAATAAACTTTTATTTTATTTAAAAAACTATAGAAAAAATGATTTAGAAAATATTCTGAAGATTTCACTTCCAAGGTCAAATATGTTTAAAATGAAATTTTTACATAATTTAAAAAGATTTGGAATTGTAAAACAAGATGCACAAAACACAATAAAGTTTATTGAAAAACTTATTTCAATTTATGAAAATACTCCAGTCTACTTAGAAACTTTAAGAGAAATTTTTCATGAAAAATTTGATATTGAAAACGCAGAAAATATACTCATGGAAAATTCTAAGGAAAAAATAATTATAGTTAATAAAATAAGTGAGATAACAAAGCTTGGAATGAAAAGAGAATTAAATGAAGTAATAAAACCAGAAAGAGCAACAATGCAAATTTTAGAATTATTGAAAAAAAGATTAAACAATACAAAAGTAAAATTAGTTTGTATGAATTGTGGAAATTGGGTGGTTACAAGAAAAGTTGAAGAAATAGAAAAAGAACCAAGATGTCAAAAGTGTATATCAAGATTACTAGCAATAACAAACTATTATGATGAAAACGCACAAAAAATTATTAAAAAATGGCTTAGTGGAAAAGAGCTAAATGTTCATGAGAAAAAATTAATTGAAAAATATAGAATCTCATCAGATTTAACTATTGTTTATGGAAAATTAGCAGCATTTGTTATTGCTGCACGCGGAGTAGGTCCTGAAACAGCAAAAAGAATACTTCAAAAACCAAATTTGTCTGAAGAAGAGCTTCTTAAAAATATTCTTGCAGAGGAAAGAAACTTTGTTAAAAATAGAAGATTTTGGTCTGAATAATTTATTTTTAAATTATTTGATATTTAATTAAGAATATGGAAAAACACAATAATATTGAGAAAATAAAAGTTTTTATATTAGATGCAGATAGCTATGAAGATAATGAAAAATCAATAGTAAGAATTTATTGTAAAGATGAAAATGGAAATAAAATAGTTTTTTTAGACGAATCATACATTCCTTATTTTTATATCTTACCAGAAAAAGGAAAAGAAGAACTTATTAAAAAAAGAGTTTTAGCTCTTAAAAAACTTGGAGTTATAAATTGTGAAATAGAAGAAAAAAATTTTAATTTAGAAAAAAGAAAATTTATAAAAGTTTTCTGTAAAAAGCATTCTGATATTATAAAGATAAGATCAATTGTTAAAATGTGGGAAAGAAGTCGTGGTGGCTCAGGAGTAATAGATGAATATGAATATACAATACCTTTACATAAAAAATATTTATTAGATAAAAATCTTTCTAGTTTTAAATTTGCAGAAGTAGAGTATTATAAAATTTTAAATAAAGACTATAGAGTTGATTTTGTTGGTATTGTTAAATCAATAAAACCAATTGATTGTTTTGATATTCCAAAAATTGATATGTTGGCTTTTGATATTGAGAATGTTGAAGAAAATGGAAAACAAAAAATAATAGCATTATCTCTTTATAGTCCTAATTTTAAAAAAGTTTTAATTTATAAAAAGGATAATTATCCTAAAAATCTTTGTGTTGAAGTTGTAAAAGATGAAAAAGAGCTTTTAGAAAAATTTGTAGATTATTTGAAAAAAATTAATCCAGATATTCTTTTAGGTTTTATGACAGATGAGCATGATTTTAAAATAATTCAAAAAAGAGCAAGCGAGTTAAAAGTTAATTTAGATATAGCAAAGGATAAAAACAAATTAAAATTTATTAGAAGGAAAAGAGTAAGTAGTGCAAAAATTTTTGGATTAGTTCATGTTGATATCTTTTCTCATATTTTAAATATACTTGCATCAAAGCTTCAAACAGAAGTTTTAAATTTAGAAAGCATTTCTTCAGAAATTTTAGGAGACAGTAAAATTGAAATGGAATTTGAAGAGATAGTATCTTCATGGAGAAAAGAAAAAAATTTATCAAAGCTTGCAGAATATTGTTTAAAAGACTCTGAATTAGTATATAGATTATCTGAATTTTTATTACCACAAATCTTTGAGTTATGTAGATTAACAAATCAGCTTTTGTTTGATGTTTCAAGAATGACGTATGGACAATTAGCAGAAGCATATTTAATGAAATATGTAAATGAAAAAAATACAATAATTTTAAATCAACCAAAATTCGATGAAATTTTAGAAAGACAAAAAAGACCTGTTTATGTTGGAGGTTATGTAAAGGAGCCAATTTCAGGAATTCATGAAAATTTAGCTGTTTTAGATTTTAGATCTTTATATCCATCAATAATTGCAACATTTAACATAAGTCCAGAAACGCTTAATCATTGTAGTGAAAAAGAAAGTTTTATTGTACCAGAATTAAATTATAAATTTTGTAAAAATCATAAAGGTTTTATTTCTAGTGCAATTGAAAATCTTATTTTTAAAAGAATAGAAATAAAAAAGAAACTATTAAATACAAAATCAGAAATAGAAAAAAATATTTTAGATAATATGCAACAGGCAATTAAAACTGTAACAAATGCAATGTATGGAATGATGGCATTTTCTGGGGCAAGATGGTATTGTGCTGATTGTGCTGCTTCTGCTGCTGCATATGGAAGATATTACATAAAAGAAATGATTAAAATTGCTGAAAAAAATGGTTTTACTGTTTTATATGCTGATACTGATTCTATGTTTATAGAGACAAAGGGAAATATAAAAAAAGAAACAAATAAACTAATTAAACTATGTAATTCTACCCTTCCAGGTTTATTGAAAATTGAACTTCAAGAATTTTATAAGCGAGGAATTTTCATGCCCCGTGAAACAGGAATTGGTGTAGCAAAGAAAAGATATGCTCTTTTAGATGAAAAAGGAAATCTTGTAATTCGTGGTTTAGAACGGGTGAGGGCCGATTGGTGTAGATTAGCGAGAAATACTCAAGAACGTGTTATAGAAGCTATTCTTAAAAAGAAAAGTTTAGATTTAGCTATAAATGAAATAAAAAAAGCAATAGAATCGTTGAAAAATAAAAAAGTTAATATTAAAGATCTTGCAATTTTTGAGCAATTATCAAAACCATTATCTGAATATAAAGTTAAAAGTCCGCATATATCTGCTGCAAGAAAAATAATAGAACGTGGAAGACAAGTTGGTGAAGGAAGTGTAATAATTTATGTAATTACGAAAAAAGGAGAAAGTATAGCAGATAAAGCAGAACCAATAGAAGATGTTACAATAAATGATATTGATATAGATTATTATATTAAAAAACAAATTATACCACCATCTTTAAGAGTTTTAATAGCACTAGGAATTTCAGAAGAAAAATTATATAAAATTCTTGGTGTTTAGTTTGGAAATAGATGAAATAAAAGAAAAATATATAGAGTCTGGAAAGATTGCAGCAAAAGTAAGAAATTTTGGTTTAAAATTAATTAAACCAGGTGTTAAATTAGTTGAAATAGCAGAAGCAATTGAAAGTGAAATAATTAATAATGGTGCACTTCCAGCATTTC
Organism: Candidatus Aenigmatarchaeota archaeon; assembly: GCA_018920255.1. Classification (GTDB taxonomy): domain Archaea; phylum Aenigmatarchaeota; class Aenigmatarchaeia; order Aenigmatarchaeales; family JAHLMR01; genus JAHLMR01. The sequence continues at coordinate 26,071 of JAHLMR010000002.1, forward strand.
CTGTAAATATTTCTCTAAATTCGATTGCAGCACACTACACTCCAAGTTTGGATGATAAAACAATTATTTCTGAAAATGATTATGTAAAATTAGATATAGGAGTTCATGTTGATGGATATATTGCAGATACAGCAGTTACAATTAAACCAAGTGGAAAAGATAAGTTAATAGAGTGTGTTGAAAAAATTCTTGAAGAAAGTATTAAAATAATTAAACCTGGTGTTTTAATTTCAGAAATTGGAAATATAGCGGAATCAATTGCAGAAAAATATGGATATAATATTGTAAGAAATTTAACTGGACACTGCTTAGAAAGATATAATTTACATACAGGATTTACTATTCCAAATATAAGAAATAATTCTACCCATGTTTTTGAAACTGGAAAAGCATATGCTATTGAACCATTTTGCACTTCTGGTAAAGGATATATAAAAGATAGCTCTGAACTTTTAATATTTTGTTGGAAAAAAAATACAGCAACAAGACTTTATGAAGCTAGAAAAATTTTAGAGTTATCAAAGGAAAAATATAAAGGACTTCCATTCGCAAAAAGATGGTTAGAAAAAGATTTAAAAATAAACAAATTTTTAATTGAAACATCTTTAAGACAATTAATTTCTTCTGGTGCACTTCATCCATATTATGTTTTAAAAGAAATTTCAAATTCTTCTGTTGTTCAAGCAGAACACACTGTTTTTGTTGAAGAAAAACCAATAATAATAACTTTATAAATATATTTTAATAAAATATTTTTATGCCAAGAAAAAGATCAATTATAGCAGCAGCCGCTATAGCAGAATTAATAAAACAAGCTGGTGCAGAAAGAGTAAGCGATGATGCAGCAAAAGCATTATCAGAAATTTTAACTGAAATTGGTATTAAAATTTCTAAAGATGCAATAAAATTTGCAAATCATGCTAAAAGAAAAACAATTCGTAGAGAGGATATTGAACTTGCAAGAAGAGGTATATAAATGACAGAAGAAAAATCATATAAAAAATTAAAAATTATAACAATTATTTTATCGGTTTTTTTACTTATATCTATAAGTTATATAATTTTAGATAAATATTTTCAAGTCCAGCAAAGAGAGCAATTTATTGCTTATCAACAAGGATATAATGAAGGATATGCACAAGCAATAATACAAATAGTACAACAAGCATCAACTTGTCAGCAAGTGCCATTAATTGTTGGAAATAGTACTATGAATATAATTGCTGTTAATTGTTTAAAATAAGGAGGTCTTATTATGAAGCATATTTTACTATTAATTTTATTGATAATAGTATTTGTAAGTGCTTGTATACAACAAGGACAAAATACAAATCAAACAACAATGCAAGGTATTTCTGAAAATGAATTAAATGAAATAAATAATGAATTAAATGAGAATGAAGAGTTTTTAAATGAAGCAATGAATACAGAATTTGATATGGAGGTGAATTTAACATGAAAATATTAATGCTATGTATTAGCATTTTAATAATATTATCATTTATTTCATTTACAACTTATGCTTTATCTTATATAGAAGCAAAAACAAAATTTATTGATGCAAAAAATACATATGAACAAGCAAAAAATCAATATATTTTAGCAAAGCAAAATTATACACAACTAAGAAGTATTGAAAGAAAAAATATTGCATTACAAAAAGGAAAACAATTTATTATAAATTCTCTTGAAAGAATGATTGCTCATTTAGAGCTTATAAAATCAAAGGTAGAATCAAACAATGCATTATCAGATTCTGAAAAACAAGAAATTATATCATATATAGAAGATGACTTAAATTTTTTTAAAGAAAAAATTAAAGAAGTAAATTCAACATTAACAATCCAAGAGCTAAATAGATATTCATATGAAATTAAAAATAGATGGACTGAAGCAAGAAGAGGAATTAGTAGAGCAGTTGGAAAATTTGAATTATTATCTATTGAAGGAATTATAAAAAAAGAAAATACAATTTCAGAAAAAATAGAAAAAATAATTGAAAATTTAAAAGCAAACGGAACAGATACATCTCAAATAGAGACCCTTTTTTCAGAATTTAAAGGAAATATTTCAGCAGTAGTAGATTATCTTAATTTAGCAAAAGAGCAACATAATCTTCTTATAAATGCAAGCAAAGAAGATAAAGAACAAATAATCAATAACTATCTATCTTATCTACATTCAGCACACGATGCACTAAAAAATGCAAACCAAGCTTTAAAAGAAATTTTTAAATTTTTAAATAAATAATTTTCTTTTTCTCCTTTTCTTAAAAGTAAGCTTTAAATAGTTTACTACATATGTAGTAAAATATGAGCTATATAAAAATAAAGAAATCAAGGCAAGGAACAGCGATTATAATAAGTTTCGATATTAAAACTGAAAAATTTTCATCTCCATCAGAAAAAAGTAAATTTTTTGAGGAACTTTACGGAAGAAGACAAATAATTAAAAAAGAAAATAAAGTTTATGAATATTATAGAAAAGGACTTTTAGATGAGATTAATCATTTACGTGTTACAAATTCAGTATTTATAACATTAGAAGAACATATGAAAAAAATAGAAGAGTTTTTTAAAGAATGGGAAAATAAAGTTATAGTAAAGTCATTCCCAGTATTACTATCAGATAAAGAATTTAAATTACTTGAACCAAAGAAAAAACATTATGATTAAAGAGGTGATTTTATGACAGAAGAAATAAAATTAAAAGTAGGAGAATTAACAGGAAGAGAAGATTATGGAAGAGGAATAGCTAGAATAGATACAAAAACAATGAAAGCACTAAAAATAAAGGAAGGAGATATAATAGAAATTGAGGGAAAAAGAAAAACAGCAGTTGTTGCTGTTAGAGCTTATCCCGCTGATGTTGGTTTAAATATTATAAGAATAGATGGTCTTGTAAGAAAAAATGCTGGTACATCAATAGGAGAATATGTAAAAATTTCTGTGCCTGAAATTAAAGAAGCAAAAAAAGTCGTTTTAGCTCCAGCTGAAAAGGGAGTTATGCTTCATATTTCACCTAATTTATTAAAACAAAATATTTTTTATAGACCTGTAACAAAAGGAGATATAATTTTAGCATTACCTGTTTTTAAAAAAAGTAGAAGAGAATCATCAGAATTTCTTGAAGAATTTTTTGGAATATCTATAGATGAAGTTTTTCTTCCAATGGCTCCAGAAACAAAACTTGTTGTTGTAAATACAAACCCAGCAGGCCCAGTCCAAATTACAGAACAAACAGAAATAGAACTTTTACCAGAAGCAACAGAAGTTATAGAACAAACAAAACTACCAACTGTAACTTATGAAGATATAGGTGGATTAGGAGATGCTATTCTTAAAATAAGAGAAATGATAGAACTTCCATTAAAACATCCAGAAATTTTTGAAAGACTTGGAATAGATCCACCAAAGGGAGTTTTATTACATGGACCACCAGGTACTGGAAAAACTTTACTTGCAAAGGCAGTAGCAAACGAAGCAGGTGCAAATTTCATAAGTTTAGCTGGTCCAGAAATTATGTCAAAGTGGTATGGACAATCTGAAGAAAATTTAAGGAAAATTTTTGATGAAGCAGAAAAAAATGCACCCTCAATAATATTTATAGATGAAATAGATGCAATAGCACCAAAGCGTGAAGAAGTTACAGGAGAAGTAGAAAGAAGAGTTGTAGCACAACTTTTAACACTTATGGATGGGTTGAAGTCAAGAGGAAAAGTTATTGTAATTGCTGCAACTAATAGACCAAATGCTTTAGATCCAGCATTAAGAAGACCTGGAAGATTTGATAGAGAAATTGAAATTCCTGTACCAGATAAACAAGGAAGAAAGGAAATTTTACTTATTCATACAAGACACATGCCGCTTGATAAAGATATAGATATTGATAAACTTGCAGAGATAACATATGGGTTTGTTGGAGCAGATTTAGCAGCATTAGCAAAAGAAGCAGCTATGCACGCATTAAGAAGGGTTCTTCCTGATATATCAGCACTTAAAGAAAATGAACCATTACCAAAATCTATATTGGAAAAGTTAAAAATTACAAAAGAGGATTTTGAATATGCATTAAGAGTAGTTCAGCCTTCTGCTATGAGAGAAGTATTAATCGAAATACCTAAAATTACTTGGAATGATGTCGGAGGTTTAGAAGAAGTTAAAAATGCACTAAAAGAAGCAGTAGAATGGCCATTAAAACATCCTGAAAGTTTTAAAAGAATGGGAATAAAGCCACCAAAAGGAATACTTCTTTTTGGTCCACCGGGTTGTGGAAAAACTTATATTGTTAAAGCTCTAGCAAACGAAGCAGGTGCTAATTTTATTGCTATAAAGGGACCAGAAGTATTTTCAAAATGGGTTGGTGAATCTGAAAAATATATTAGAGATGTTTTTAGAAGAGCAAAGCAAGTTGCACCAACAATAATATTTTTTGATGAAATAGATTCTATTGCACCAAAAAGAGGAACAGAAATAGGTTCGCATGTAACAGAACAAGTCGTATCACAACTATTAACTGAAATGTCTGGAATAGAAGATATTGAAGGAGTTGTTGTAATTGCTGCAACAAATAGACCAGATATAATAGATCCAGCATTACTCAGACCTGGAAGATTTGATAGATTAATATATGTACCATCTCCAGATGAAAAAACAAGATTAGAAATCTTAAAGATACATACAAAAAACATGCCTCTTAAAGGAGTATCGCTAGAAAAGCTTGCAAAATTAACAAACGGTTTTAGTGGAGCAGATTTAGAAGCACTATGTAGAGAAGCAGCAATAAATGCTTTAAGAAAAAATATTGATGCAAAGGAAGTAACATGGAACGACTTTGAAGAAGTTTTAAAGAAAATAAAGCCATCTATTTCAGAGGATTTGCAAACAAAATATAAAAATATAGTTGAATCTATGAAGAAAACAAAATTAGAAGAAACAAGATATATAGGTTAGGTGATTAAATGGGAGAAACAATAAATATATCCTCAGATCATTCAGAGCAAGCATTTTTTGCAGATAGAATAGTAATATCTCATGGAATAAATAAATTTGTATTAGATTTTACACAATCTATTCCAAGATTTGATCAAGTGGGAAGTGAATTAAAACAAACAATTGTAATAAAACATAAAACTATTATAATGGATCCAGCTGTAGCAAAAAATCTTTTGTTTGTTTTAGAAGAAAATATAAAGAAATATGAAAAAAATTTTGGAAAAATAGAAATTATAAATAAAAATAAGAAAAAAGAAAATAAGAAAGTTTTAAAAAATATTCAAAGCTCTACCCAAAAGTATATAGGATAAAATTATATTGTTGTTATAAATGAATATATCCCCTTAAGAATTGGAAACATCCAAAAAAATGTTATAATACCTTGAATAGCAGATGAATATCCTATTAATATTGTAAAAATAATAATACCAGAAATTAAATCTATTATTCCCATCCAATCGAAAAAATAATTAGAAGAAATAGAGCATATTATTGAATAAACACCTTTTAAAAATATAAAAATTCCAATATAAATTATTGCATTTTTAAAAATTTCTGGATTAAAAATACAAACACCAACAAGAATATCTATTAAAGATAAAATTTTTACTATCATTTATCCCACCAAAACTTTCTTAAAACTTTAAAGCCATTTTCTTTTATTTCAAATTCAACGGCTTTATTTTCAGGTAATGATCTTGCTCTTTCTATTCTTGCTATTCTTTTATTTCTTCCAGATTTTAAAATCTCTATAAGATTTTTTGACCACCATTTTACAATATTTTTACTACTTAACTCTGTTTTTCCAGTTTCAAAATCAGAATACACTTGATTTGTAATGATAACGGGAATATTTTTTTCCCTAGATATTCTCGAAAGATATGCAAGTTGAGAAGCAAGTTCTGTATTAATTTTCATTTGAGAAGAAATATTTTCATGTGATTTTATGTTTTCATTTCCAATTTCTATTCTCCAAAGTGCTACAATACTATCTACTATTATTATACCAACATCATATTTTTTGCATATCTTTTCAAGGTTATTTATTATATAACACTGTTCTTTCCATGTTTTTGGTTCAAATAAAATTATTTTTCTTGAAATTTCTTTAGCATTTTCTGTAAGCTGCTTTAATCTTTCAGAAGAAAAACCACCTTCAGTATCTATAAAAATAGCATATTTATCAGACTTTGCACATGAAATAGCAGCACATAATGAAATATTTGTTTTTCCTGATGCTGGTTCACCAAAAAAATTTGTTATTGTTCCTGTTTCAACGCCCCCATCTAAAAGTTCATCTATGGGTTCGCATATTTTTAATTTCATATAAATAATAAATCTAATAACTTTATAAACATTTATAACTAAAATAAAAGTTAGTAATATAAAAAATTTTATATTATGCCGGAGATGATTATATGTCAATTTCTGTGGACAAGGCGGTTATAGCTAAATATATTCATAGTGGTGAAAAATTTGAAATATTAGTAGATCCAGAAAAGGCAATTGAATTAAAATCAGGAAAAGAATTAAACATAGAAGATATTGTTGCAGTAGAGGAAGTTTTTGAAGATGCAAAAAAAGGGCTTAGAGCATCTGAACAAAAAATAAATAAAGTTTTTGGTACAAATGATTTTAAAAAAATAGCAAGAAAAATAATTTTAAACGGAGAAATTCAATTAACAACTGAACAGCGCACAAAACTACAGGCCGAAAAAGAAAAAGCAATAGCAGCATTAATTTCAAGACAAGGAATAAATCCGCAAACAGGAGCACCACACCCAATAGAAAGAATTTTAAAGGCAATGAAAGAAGCAAAAGTAAGAGTTTTATATGATAGACCTGTTGAGGAACAAGTTTCAGATGTTTTAAAATCTATACAAAAAATTATTCCTATAAAAATTGAAAAAGTTAAATTAGCAATAAAAATTCCTTCTACTTATGCTTCAAAATCTATTGGAATTGTTAGAGGTTTAGGAAATGTATTAAAAGAAGAATGGGGATCTGACGGATCTTATATTTGTTTAATGGAAATATCAGCAGGAATACAATCTGAAGTTTATGATAAACTAAATTTAATAACTCATGGAGATGTACAAATAAAGGTTATGAAATAGAGGTGAAAAATAATGGAAGAATCAAAATTACTAATTGAAGATAAAAATATTGTTACACCAGGAGATATTTTAGCAGAAGGTTTAGATTATCTTCCAAGTTCAGGATGTTATAGAACAGGAAATATAATTAAATCAAAATATTTTGGAGTTGTTAGAATAAAAAATAGATACTTATCTGTTATACCTCTTGCAGGAGCATATATGCCTAAATCTGGTGATGGAGTCATAGCAAAAATTTCAGATATACAAACAACATTTTGGATTTGTGATATTAATAGTCCATATGATGCAATACTTCAAATTGGAGAAGTTGCAGAAGAATATATTGATTTAACAAGAACAGATATATCATCATTCTTTGATATAGGCGACATAATTTATGCAAAAATATTAAATGTCACAAAATCAAAAAATATATTATTAACAATGAAAGATTACAGAGCAAGAAAACTAATAGGCGGAAGATTAATTAAAGTAACTCCCTCTAAAGTACCTAGAATTATAGGTAAAGAAGGTTCTATGATAGAATTAATTAAAAATAAGACAGGTTGTCAAATTATAGTTGGACAAAATGGAATTGTTTGGTTTAAAGGTCAAAATGAAGCATTAGCAGCAAAAGTAATTCTTATGATTGAAAAAGAAGCTCATATTCCAGGACTTACTGATAGAGTAAATGCATTTTTAGATAAATTTTCAAATATAAAAGGTGAAAAATTATGAAAGAAAAAGAAAAACTTATAATAAATAGAAAAAGATTAGATGGAAGAGATTTATATGAAATGAGAAAAATAGAAATACAAATAAATCCAATAAAAAATTCTATGGGTTCAGCTATGTTTAAATTTGGAAAAACATGGGCTATTGCTGCCACACATGGACCAAGAGCAGCATATCCAAAATGGCAGCAAAATCCAGAGTTTTCTATATTGAAAACAAGATATATGATGCTTCCATTTTCTACATGGGAAAGATCAAAACCAGGAATAAGTAGAAGAAGTATAGAAATTTCAAAAGTTGTTAATGATGCACTTTCTAATGTGATATTTTTAGAAGATTATCCAAAAACAATGATTGATGTTTTTATTGATATTATTGAAGCTGATGCATCAACAAGATGTGCTGCATTAAATGCAGCATCAATAGCGTTAGCTCTTGCTGGAGTACCTCTTAAAGATATTGTAAGTTCTTGTTCTGTTGGAAAAATTGATGGAGAAATTGTTTTAGATATAGCAGGATTTGAAGATAATTATGGTGAAGTGGATTGTGCTGTTGCAATGATTCCACATGAAGAAAAAGTTCTTTTACTTCAAATGGATGGAATAGTTACAAAAGAAGAGTTTAAAAAAATGATTATGTTAGCAAAAGAAGGATGTTTAAAAGTATATGAATCTCAAAAAACTGCTATAAAACAAGCATTTACAAATATAATTGATATAGAATAGGTGATAAAAATGTCAAATAATAATTATGTAAAAAATCTTATAGAATCTGGAATGAGAATTGATAATAGAAAATTTGATGAATTTAGAGAAATAGAAATAAAAACAAATATTATAGATAGAGCTGAAGGTTCATCAATTATTAAGATTGGTAATACACAAATAATTGTTGGAGTAAAACTATCTGTTGGCGAACCTTTTCCTGATACTCCAGATGAAGGAATTCTTATTGTAAATGCAGAATTTTCACCAGCCGCATCTCCTTCATTTGAAGCAGGACCTCCAGACGAAAACGCAATAGAACTTGCAAGAGTTGTAGATAGAGCAATAAGAGAAAGTCATTGTATTGATTTAAAAAAATTATGTATAGTCCCTAAAGAAAAAGTATGGAATATTAATATTGATATTCAAGTTATAGATTTTGATGGTAATCTTATAGATGCTGCATGCATGGGTACTGTTGCAGCATTAAAAACAACAAAAATACCAAAATATGAAAACGATGAAGTTGATTATGAACACAGAGAAGGAGAACTTCCTTTAGTAGATTTACCGATTTATGTAACAATTTATAAAATTGGAGATAAACTTTTTGTTGACCCTACAAAAGAGGAGGAAGAAGCGGCGGATGCAAGAATAAGCATTGCTACTATTCAAGATGGAAAAATTTGTGCAATTCAAAAAGGAGGAACAGGTTATTTTACAATTTCGGAAATAGAAAGAGCTATTGAAATGTCAATTATAATAGGAGAAAATTTGAGAAATCTTTTTAAACATTAAGATTAATATAAAGGAAAGATTGGTATGACAAAAAAAGTAGGTACAACAGGAAGATATGGAGCAAGGTATGGAACAAGAACAAAGAAAATTGTTAATGCAATTGAAAAAATTTCAAAACAATCACATGAATGTCCGTATTGTGAAAGAAAAGCATTAAAAAGGATTGCTGTTGGAATATGGAAATGTAAAAAATGTGGAGTTAAGTTTGCTGGAGGAGCATATACACCAAAATCAAGTATAGAATTAGTAAAAGGAGAAGAGAAAAATGTATAAATGTATATCATGCGGTAAAGAAATTTCTGAAGAGCAGCTTAGAGGAAGAATAAGATGTATGTATTGTGGTTTTAGAATTCTTATGAAAAAAAGACCAAACGTAATTAAAAAAGTTGAAGCAAAATAAGGAGAAATTCATGCATAAATGTAATTTAGAAATAGAATGTGAAAATCCAAAAATAGTTATTGAATCTTTAAAACCAGAAATTAATGAAACAGAAAAATTTAAAATAAAAATTAAAGAAAATGATAAAAAAATTTTTTTAGAAGTTTATGCAAACACTTTATCTAACTTAATGGCAGGAATAAATTCTTATTTAAAATTAATAAAACTTATATCTGAAGGAGATGATAAAAATGTCTGAAAGAGAAGAAAAGAAAATCTCAAGCGATACTCAACAATTGTTTATTCAATTTCAAAATTTTCAACAAATGCTACAATCTGTTTTAATTCAAAAAGAAAATTTCTCTATTCAAAAAGCAGAAATAGAAAATGCTTTATCTGAACTTGAAAAATCAAAAGAAGGAGAAGATATTTTTAAAATAGCTGGTCCAATTTTAATAAAAGTTAATAAAGATGAAATTACAAAAGAACTTTTAGAACAAAAAGAATCAATTGAATTAAAACTTAAATCTTTAAACTCACAAGAAGAAAAATTAAATACAAAAATAAAAGAATTACAAGAAAAACTTCAAACAGCTTTAATGAAAAAATAAAAAATTATTTATAAACAAAATGTGTCGGAATATCTATAACTTCACCTGTATCTTCCCAATAAAATCTTCCATCATTATTTCTTTTAATATTTTTTGAAATTATTTTTTTAAATTCTTCTACTGCATAGTTTGTAAACTCACCATCATATTTTCCTTGCCAATTACTACAGATTTTTTCAAAATTATTATCATAAATTTTTCTTTTAAATATTTTTTTATCTTCTTGACTTAATTTAGTATTAAAATGCCTTTCTAATATACGTACAATACAGTTTTCAAAAATTCCACTATAAAACTTACTCCATTGATTTTCATTCTCTCCATTCTCCATTTTCTCACCCTTTAATTTTCATTATATTTTTCTAAATCCACCAATCCAGATTCATTTTGAAGGTATATTTTCTTTCCTTCATATGCACTTTTATTTCTTAAATCATTTCTTTTTCCTATTCCACGCATAACATATTTAATATTATCATATTTGAATTTCATTCTTTTTCCCTCCTTTAATGCGAGTAATAAAAATTTAATTTTAAAATATATTTAAATCTTATTTTTTTACCATTTTTAACGAGTAAAAAGTTAAATTATTAATTTTAATATTTAATACATATTAATTAAAATTATGCAAAAAATAATAAAATATTTAAAAGAACTAAAAGGAAAAACTCTTCTTCTTACACATCATAATGCTGATTTAGATGCAGTTGCAAGTTGTTTAGTTTTAAAAAATTGTTTAGAAAAATATGGAAAAGAAGTTTATATTGGAACGTCGGAAAGTATTTCAAAGTTAGCATCAAATTTACAAGTAGCAGATATAATAATAGACCCAGATTGTAATAATTATGATAATATAATTTTAATTGAAACTTCTGTATTAGAACAATTAAAAACAATAAAAAATTTAAGGGTAGATGCAATAATAGATCATCATCCTCCAGGAAATTTGGCGTCTCAAGCTAAAATAAAGTTTATTGATGAAAATAAAAAATCATGTGCACAAATAATTTTTGAAATTTGCAAAAATATGAAATATGAAATTAATAGTGAAGATGGAAAAGTACTTTTAGCAGGAATTATTTTTGATACAGCACATTTTTCTCATGCAGATAAAGAAGTTTTTAAAAACGTTTTAGAAATTATTGAAAAAACAAATATAAACATTCAAGATGCATTTAAATTTCTAGAAGTAGAAACAGATATTTCAGAAAAAATTGCTTGTATAAAAGCATTATCAAGATTAAATGCTTATAGAATAAACGACATTTTAATTGTTTTTTCTGTTGCAGGAAGCTTTGAAGGACCTATTGCAAGAACTATTACAAAATTAGGTGCTGATATAGCAGTTATTGCAAATATAAAGGAGGATGAAATAAGAATTAGTAGTAGAGGAAAAGAAAAAATAAAAAATTATGGAATTGATCTCTCTGAAATTTTTAAAGAAGTTGGAAAAATTATAGATGGTTCTGGGGGTGGGCATGATTTAGCCGGAAGTGCAAACGGAAAAAATAAAAAAGCATTAAATAAAGCATTTAATTTTATTCTTAATACTATTTCTAAAAGAATAGGAAAACCATATAAAAAAATTTAAAACCATAAACATTTTAAACTATTTACATTAATTCTTTATTATGGTATTAGAAAAAATAGGAGAAGGTTTAAGAGAAGCATTAAGAAAAATAGCAAGAGTAGGTTACATAGATAAAAATGTAATAGATGAGCTTGTTAAAGATATACAAAGATCACTTCTTTTAGGAGATGTTGATGTAAAGCTTGTTTTTGAATTAACTAAAAGAATAAAAGAAAGAGCACTAAATGAAAAACCACAACCAGGAATAACACCAAAAGAACATATTGTAAATATTGTTTATCAAGAACTTGTAAATTTTGTTGGAAAAAAACCAGAAATAGAATTAAAACCAAGAAAAATAATGTTAATAGGACTTTTTGGAAGTGGTAAAACAACGACAATAGGAAAATTAGCAAAATTTTATCAAAAAAGAGGACTAAGATGTGCTTTAATTGGTTGCGATGTACATAGACCAGCAGCAATGGATCAACTACAGCAAATTTCAAATTTAATTAATGTACCTTGTTATGCACCAAAAGATATAAAAGATCCAATTGAAATAGCTAAAAAGGGAATAGAATTATTTGAAAAAAACTATGATCTTCTCATCTTTGATACTTCAGGAAGGAATGCTTTAGATAAAGAATTGGCTAATGAATTGAAAAAATTGGGAGAATTTATAAAACCAAATGAAGTTTTATTAACAATTCCAGCGGATATAGGTCAGGCTGCAAGAATACAAGCAGAAGAATTTAAAAAATTAGTTGGAATAACAGGAATTATAATTACAAAAATGGATGGAACAGCAAAAGGTGGAGGAGCATTAACAGCCTGTGCTGTAACAGGAGTTCAAGTAAAATGGATTGGAGTTGGAGAAAAATTAGATGCATTAGAACAATTTGATCCTGAAAGATTTATTTCAAGATTAATAGGATTTGGAGATTTACAATCTCTTTTAGAAAAAGCAAGAGATGTAATTTCTGAAGAAAAAGCAAAAGAAATAACTGAAAACATTTCTAAGGGAAAATTAACAATGGATGATTTTCTTTTTCAATTAGAAAGCTTTCAAAAAATGGGCTCTATTAAATCAATAACAGAAATGCTACCAGGATTTTCTTTACCTAAAAATATAGATCTTTCAAAACAAGAGGAAAAAATGAAAAAATGGAAATATGCAATTCAAAGCATGACAAAAAAAGAAAGAGAAAACCCAGAAATAATTGATTCTTCAAGAATTTCTAGAATATCAAGAGGAAGCGGCGTACCAGAATCTGAAATAAGGGATTTATTAAAAACATATGAACAAATGAAAAAAATGATAAAATTGACTTCTGGTAAAAAAAGAGGTTTAATTGGAAATTTGATGAAAAAATTTAAAATGTTCAAAGGTTTATTATAAGATTTTTATGAGAACATTTATTTTATATTTAAATAAAGCAAGAACAGATGAAAAATTTAATATTGATGATTTACCAAGTTCTGGTGGAAGAATGGATGTATTATGTAGAGCAGTAACATCTTCATTATGGCTTTCTCATTCTCTAAGAGAAGAAACAAAATTAATTGGAGTATTGAATGGCCCACCAAACCCACCGGTTTCTGTATATTTTAATTCAAATACAATGAAATTTGTAAGTCCAGATGAACGTTCTATTTCATTTTGGATTAAAAAGGCATTAGCACAAATAGGAAAAACTACAAGAAGTGGAATATATGCTGAAAGAAAAAGTTTTCAAGAAATTATAAAAGAATTAAAAGATATGCCTATTTATATTCTTCATGAATCTGGTAAAAATATTTTTGAAGTAAAAATATTAGATAATCCTGTTTTTATTTTGGGTGATCATATAGGAATTCCTAAAAAAGATGAAAATTTTGCTATGAGATATGCAAAGGAAAAAATTTCACTTGGAAAAAAATCTTATTTAGCATCTTCGTGTATTTCTATTATAAATTGGATTTTAGATGTAAATTTAAAATAATAAATTAGCAATTACAATTCCAGATAAACTTCCAACTGAAACAAATGGAAGTGCTGGTAATGGTGAAGGATTATTTTTCATATAATAAAATAATAAAATTAATGATATCCAGCAACCAAAAATACAAAACAATCCATGTATAAATCCATGTTTCACAATTGAAGATACAGCAAGAGCTAAAGGAAGGACAACATCGCCTAATCCTAAATGAAATACATGCACTTTTTTAACTTTTCCATAAATTTTTCTTGGAGTTTTATATTCATGGGCGCTTGAAAACATAAAAGAAGTTGGTCTTTTTATTAATAACTTTGCTAAACTTATCATGTGTTTTGTTATAAAAACTGCAACAATATCATATGTTGATAATAGCAAAAGAAAAACTATACACGGAACCAAATCAAAGGATAAACCTATTATAGCTCCAGCACCTGCTCCAGAAATAGTACTTGAAATATTTTGGCTTAGAAAAGAAGGTTTTATCGTTTTCCATAAAGTTAATCCTGCAGCCAAAATTAATGAAATAATTGAGACTTGAATTACAATATCAAAAAATAAAAATGATGCAAGAAAAATTAGAAATGGTTCAAAGGAAAAAATAAAGCCTTTCCAAAATTTTGATACTATAAGTATTACTATTGTCATAAAAATAATCCAGAAAAATAAATAAAAACTATTTTCTATTGAGTATGGATTTTCAACTGGCGGAATTGCAGCCCCACTTTTAATTAAATTATAATAAGTATATCCTGCATAAATTCCTAAAATTTGAGTTATTACAACAAATATTAATATAATGAAAATATTTTTTTGCATAATATTTAATGATCTTTTATATTTTTAAACTCTTAAAAATAATTTTTATTTATGAATATAGAAAAATTATCTGAAATATTCCAAGAACCAATATGTGATAACTGTTTAGGAAGACAATACGCTCAACTTTTATCAGGATTTTCTAATAAAGAAAGAGGAAATTGTTTAAGATTATTTTTTTCATTTTTAATTGATGGAAATTTAATTAATCAAGAAGTATTAAATAAATTAGAACCATCAAATTTTAAAAACTTTACTTTTAGACAAAATAAAAATTTTTATGAGTTAGTTAAAAAATCAGAAATAAAAAAATGTAAAATATGTAATGATTTCTTTAAAGAAGATATAGAAAAATATGTAGAAAAAATTATTAAAAAACTAAAAGAATATGAATTTTCTACTTTTTTAGTTGGAACAAAACCATCAAAAGAAATGCTTAATTCTGAAGAAAAACTTTGGGAAAAAATAGGCATATCTTTTTGTGAACCAATAAAAGCAGAAATTAATAGAGAGATTGGAAAAAGATTAGAAAAAAATACTAAAAAGAAAGCTGAATTAAAAAATCCAGATATCTCAATTATTTTAGATTTAAATGAAAATAAAATAAATTTTCAAGTTAAATCATTATTTATTTTTGGATATTATAAAAAATTAAAAAGAGGTTTTCCGCAATGTAAATGGGGAACACCTGGAAAATATAAAACTTCTGTTGAAGAAGAAATAGGAAGACCTTTATTAAAAATTACTAAAGGAAAAACTCATAAGTTTCATGGATATGGAAGAGAGGACATTGATGCATTATGTTTAGGAGACAGAGCATTTGTAATTGAAATAAAAGAACCAAGAAAAAGAAATATTGATTTAAAAGATGCTATGAAAAAAATAAACAAAAGTAATAAAATAAAAGTTAAGGGATTAAAAATTGTAGATATGAATGTTGTTAGAAAAATTAAAGAAGAACATGGAGATAAAGAATACAGAGCTGAAGTTGTTTTAGATAAGCCAATAAAGAAGGAAGATTTAAAGAAATTAAAAAATTTAATTGGTGTTATAGAACAAAGAACACCGCTTAGAGTTTCTCATAGAAGATCTGATTTAATTAGAAAAAAATATGTTAAAAAAATTTCTTGGAAGTTTATAAACTCAAAAAAATTTGAAATAAAAATAAAAACAAATGCAGGACTTTATATTAAAGAGCTTATTTCTGGAGATAATGGAAGAACAAAGCCAAGTATTTCAGAAATATTACAAAGAAATGCAAAATGCAAAAAGTTAGATGTTATTTGGTTAGAAAAGCCAAAAATTTAAACTGCATAAAAGTTTTAATCTTTAAATATTTTAAAATTCTTAAAAAATTTGATAAAAATGGTAGTAAAGTCACATGGTCCTAGGAGAAGAACAAGAGAAAAATTTAGAAATCCTGAAAAATTTAAGCCAAATTTATTTTTACAAGAATTTGCAGAAGGAACAAATGTTGTTATAAAAACTCTTTCTAGCAGTCACTCTGGAATGCCATTTAGAAGATTTCATGGAAAATCTGGAAAAGTTATAGGAAAGCGTGGGAATGCTTATATTGTAGAAATAAAAGATGGAAACAAAATTAAAAAATTAATTGTAAATCCAGAACATCTGAAAAAATTATAAAGTATTAAATCCTATTTTCTTTATATGCGGGGGTCGCCAAGCCAGGTCAAAGGTGCAGGACTGAGGCTCCTGTGGGTTAGTCCCTTCGTGAGAAACTTTCTTATTAAGAGAAAGTTCACGAATTCAAATCTCACCCCCCGCACCAAAACACTTCTTTATAAACTTTAAATTTAATTTTATTTTTTATGAAAAGAAAAATAAAAACACGTCCAAGTGAAATTAAAGAAAAGATAGAAAAAGTAGTGCCAGACACATCTATAATAATTGACGGTAAGCTTTCAAATTTAATTTCAAGCGGAGAATTAGATAATATAACAATATTAATTCCAGAAGCAGTTATAGCAGAACTTCAAGCGCAAGCTTCAAGAGGTCAGGAAATAGGTTTTATAGGTTTAGAAGAAATTAAAAAGATAAGAGAAATCTCAGAAAAACATAATATAATTTTAAAATTTGTTGGAGAAAGACCAAGTTATGAAGATATTCTAATGGCAAAATCAGGAAGAATTGATGCATTAATTCAAGATATTGCAAAAATTAATAAAGCAGTGCTTTTTACTGCAGATCTTCCACAAGCTTTAGTTGCAGAGGCAGAAGGAATAAAAGTAAAATATTTTGAAGCATATGAAAAAGCCAAAAAAATTAAAATAGAAGATTTTTTAACTCCTGATACAATGTCAATACATTTAAAAGAAGGTTGTATTCCTCTTGCAAAGAGAGGTAAACCAGGAGAATTTAAATTAGTAAAAATAAGAGAAGAACCAATATCTACTTCTGAACTAGAGGAAATTTCAAAAGAAATTTTTGAAATAGCAAAATATGAAGAAAATGCTTTTGTCGAATTTAATGAATATGGAGTTTCTGTTCTTCAAATAAAAGATTTAAGAATAGCAATTGTAAGACCACCGTTAAGCGATGGAATTGAAATAACAGTTGTAAGACCTGTTGTTAAATTAAAATTAGATGATTATAAACTTTCTGATAAACTTAAAGCAAGATTAGAATCAAAAGCAGAGGGAATACTTATAGCAGGACCCCCGGGTTCAGGAAAATCTACATTTGCTGCTTCAATTGCAGAATTTTATTTAAATAAAGGAAAAATTGTTAAAACAATGGAAAATCCGAGAGATTTACAAGTTCCACCTGAAATTACTCAATATGCACCATTTGATAATTCTTTTGCAAAAACAGCAGATATTCTTCTATTAGTAAGACCAGATTATGTTATTTTTGATGAAATAAGAAAATCAAAAGATTTTGAAATTTTCTCTGATATGAGATTAGCTGGAATAGGTTTAGTTGGGGTAGTTCATGCAACAGATCCAATTGATGCTATACAAAGATTTATAGGAAAAATAGAATTAGGAATAATTCCTCATATTATTGATACTATAATTTATATTAAAAACGGAAAAATAGAAAACGTATTTTCAACAAATATAACTGTTAAGGTACCTTCTGGTATGATAGAAGCTGATTTATCAAGACCTGTTGTAGAGGTAAGAGATTTTGAAACAGGAAAATTAATTTATGAAATATATACATATGGCGAGCAAACAGTTGTTTTACCTGTTATAGAAAAAGAAGCAAAAGGTGCTATGCAAAAGCTTGCTGAAGAAAAAATATTAGAAGAAATGAGAAAATATGATAAAAATACAAAAATAGAATGGGTAGGAGAAAATAAAGTTATTTTAACTGTAAGAAATGAGATTATACCAAGAATTATAGGAAAGGAAGGAAAAAATATAAAGCAATTGGAAGAAAAACTAGGACTTTCAATTGATATTTCACCAGCAGTTGCATCTTTGGGGAGTGAAATAAAAACAGATATTTCTGAAATAGGAAATAATATAGTTTTAATATATGATAAAAAATATGCAGGAAAACATGCAAACATATATATAGATTCAGAATATTTATTTACAGCAACTATAGGAAGAAAAGCTGAAATTAAAATTAATAAGGATTCTGAATTAGGAAAAAAGCTCTTAATTGCTTTAACTTCAAAAAAGAAAATAAAAAGTTTTATATAAAAAAGATTTATAAATAAAGAATTTTTATAAGATATAAGGTGATTTTATGGCTATATTTGAAGAAATATATTTAATGTTATTAAATAGTATTATAACTTTCCTTCCAAAACTTTTAGCATGTATTATTGTATTAATAATTGGTTTAATATTAGGAAAAATTACAGAAAAAATTGTAAAAGAAATTATTACAAGATCTACAATAGAAAAATATATTTCAAGGTCAGAAAATTTAAATATAAGCTTATCTTCAATTTTATCTTTGATTTTTAAATGGATTGTTTATTTAGTATTTATACAACAAGCAGCAATCTATTTAGGAGTAACTGCAATAATAGATTTTATTAATAGAGTAATTTTATTTATTCCTGGATTAGTTGAAGCAATTATTATAATAATAGTTGGATATGTAATCGCATCATATATTAAACAAAATATAATTGGAAGTAGAAATATATATTCAAATATTACAGGACAAATAATATTTCTTTTAATAGTTTACTTATCTGTTGCAACAGGTATAAAATCAATAAGTGGGATTAATACAATGTTACTTGATTATGTTTTACTTGTGATATTGTTTTCCTTTGGTTTAGGAATTGCAATAGCAGTTGGTCTAGGGCTTAAGGATGTAGTTTCAGAAATCTCAAAAGAAATTTTAGAAAAAGAATTAAAGAAAAAGAAATTTAAATAAATTTTGGTCTTTTTGATAATTTTTTAGGAAGACATAAAGGTTTAAACGGATAGTTTTTTGTTTTTTCTTTTATTTCTTTTATTAATTCTGAAACTTCCATGTTTTCAATTTTTTCTGTTTCTCTTTTTCTTATAGCTAGTTTACCAGTTTTCTTTTCTTTTTCTCCTATAACAATAATATATGGAATTAATTCTACCTCAGCATCTCTTATCTTCTTTTGTATGCTTTCTGATCTATCATCTATATCAACTCTAATATTTTCTTTTTCAATATCTTCTCCAATTTTTTCTGCTAATTCAATAAAACTATCATTAACAGGACATATTCTTACTTGAATGGGTGATAACCAAATTGGGAATCCTCTATATTTTTTAGGATTCATTCCTATTGCTTCTAACATAGCACATATACATCTTTCTATTGCACCACTTGGAGAACAGTGTAATATTAAAGGATATTTTCTTTTATTATCAAAGTCAGTAAATTGAATATCAAAATTTTTAGAGTTTTCATGATCTATTTGTACTGTTGAAAGAGCAAACGCCTTATCTATACTATCAATAAAATTAAATTCAAATTTTGGATCAAAATATGCATATCTAAAATTCCATCTTTCTATTAATACTGGTTTGCCAATTATTTTTGGTAATTCTATTATAAAATCTTTATTTTCTTTCCAAAATTCTTCTGTAAACCTAATTCCAGCTTCATATGCTTCTGGTTCAAATCCTAATTCTTTTAAACATTCTATACAAAATTTAAATTGACTTTTAAATTCTTCTTTAGCTTGTTCAATATTTGAACATAAAGTATGCATATCTGGCATTGTAAATGCTCTTAATCTTTTTAATGCAACCAATTCTCCTGCTTTTTCTAATCTAAAAGAATATCTTGTAAGTTCATAAGTTTTTAATGGAAGATCTTTATAGGAAATAGTAGATTTATTACACATTAAAAATTGTCCAAAACATGCACTAAATCTTAAAAACAATTCTTTTTTAGCAGATTGTACAATATATTGTCTTGCAGGAAATCTATGAAGATATTTTTTAAGTGCAGGATGCTCATAATCATACATAACTGGAGTTTCAACTTCTATCCCACCATATTTTATTACTTTATTTGTAATCCAAGTTTCAAGTAAACTTTTTATTAATCTTCCTTTGGGATACCATTTTATATTTCCAGGATCACTTCCAGGTTCATAATCTGCTAATTCCAAAGCTCGCATAAGTTTTATATGTACTGGTTCTTTTTCTGAAACTCTTATTTTTGAAGATTCGTATTTATAAAATTTTTTAAGATTCTCATATTTTGAGAAATCAAATTTTTCAGCAGGAATTAATTCTCCTTCTTGAGTTAAAATAAACCATTCAGATTTAACTTTTTCTTCTTGTTTTAGAGCACCGCTAATTTCTTCTTCTTTTCCCTTTGGAATAATTGTTATTTGTCTACTTAATTCACTTAATGGATGTCCTTTAACAGAAATTTTAAATGCTTTATACCATCCAAAAGGAACATGATTTACTTGATATTCTTTTTCTTTAATATTTTTTTCAATTTCTAAAAGAATATCCATTGCAATAGATGGCTTTGCAGGTTCGCTCGTTAAATGCACATATGGATATAATACTATATTTTTACATTTTACCTGTTCTGCAACTTTTATTATTTCTTCTGCTGTATTTTTTGAAACTTCAACAATAGAATTTTCATCTATTTTTTCTGCTGCAACAAATGTAACAAGTACTTCTTTAAATTCAAATTTTTTCTCTTTTATTTCTTCTGCTTGCTTTATTGCTTTTGTTTTTGGTTCAACTTCAAGATTATCTGAATGTAAAGTTAAAATTTTCATAAAATTAAATAATAAATAGAAAATTTATAAAGCATTATGAAATTATATTTTTATGTTAGAACAATTAGTAACAGCAATTGTAGATTTTATTTCAAATTCTGGCTATTTAGGAATATTTGTTTTAATGACATTAGAAAGTGCTCTAATTCCTATACCAAGTGAAATTATAATGCCCTTTTCAGGATATCTTGTATATACTGGAAAATTTGGATTTTTAGAAACAGTTCTTGCTGGCACTTTAGGAAATCTCTTTGGTTCATTAATTGCATATGATTTAGGAAATAGATTAGGAAGAAAATGGTTAGAAAAATATCTTAAATTTATGCATAAAGAAAAATTGATGAATAAGGTTGATAATTGGATTTTAAAATATGGATGTTATACTGCATTTTTTTCAAGAATGATGCCAGCAATAAGGACATTTGTTTCATTTCCATTAGGTATTTCAAAAATGAATTTAAAAAAATTTTGTATTTTAACTTTTTTAGGCTCATTTATTTGGTGCATACCATTAACATATTCAGGAATTATTTTAGGTCCTTATTGGCAAAAAATTTTAGATATCTTTCATACATTTGAAATTTTATTTTTTATAATATTTATATTTGTTATTTTTATATACTTTGAAAAAAGAAAAATATTTCAATAGCCCCGTCGTCTAGCGGCCAAGGATGGGGGGCTTTGGTTTTACCAAAGCTTTGAGAAGCAAAGCTTCAGTGAAAAAGAAACCCCCTGACGTAGGTTCGAATCCTACCGGGGCTACCATTTTTGATTAATAAATAAGTTTATCTTTATATTCTTTTGGAATAATTTGTCCGCCAAAATCATTAGAAAAATGGTCCTTAAATTTTGAACAACATTCTTTACCACAATTAATTTTTTCACAATAATATACATTTATTCCTGTTGGTAAAACAGCATGTAAAATTATTCCGCATATTTGTCCGTTTTCATTACAAATTATTTCTGATACAGGAATACTGTTATGATAAGTTAAATATTCTTTTGGAACGATGCCATTGTATATTTCATTAAGTTTTTTCAAATCTAACCACATGTTTAAAAATTAAAAACTTTAAATATTTAAACTTATTTTTTTAATTCAAAATCTTTAAATACATTAATTTTAATTATTTTAAAAAAAGAAAAGCGTGATAAAATGGGAGAATTTGGAGCAAGAATAATGAAAAAGCAAAGAAAAAAATACAAATGGCATAAAACAAAATATGTAGTTAGAATGCTTAATCTTAAAAAGAAAAAAGATCCATTAGAAGGTGCACCACAAGCAAGAGGAATAGTTTTAGAAAAAAGAGGAATAGAACAAAAACAGCCCCATTCAGGAATTATTAAAGCAGTTAGAGTTAGATTAATAAAAAATGGAAAAGAAGTTACAGCATTTCTTCCAGGAACAGGAGCAACAGATAAAGTAAATGAACATGATGAAGTTTTGATCGAGGGACTTGGTGGAAGTCAGGGTGGACCAATAGGAAGCATGTGGGGAGTTAGGTGGAAAGTTATTAAAGTAAACAATAAACCTCTTTCAGAACTTTTAAAAGGAAAAGAGAAAAAGTGATAAATTATGATAAAAATATTTAATAAATGGGATACAAATTTTGAAGTTAATGATCCAGGATTAAAACCTTACATTTCTCTTAAACCAAAAATTATTCCAAGAAATTCTGGCAAACATGCAGGAAAACCATTTTATAAATCTCAAATTAATATTGTTGAAAGATTAATTAATCATTTATATGTTCCAGGTCATAGAGGTAAAAAACATTTTCTTACTTCTGATCAATGTACTGGAAAATCTTTAACAAATTATAAAATAGTTAAAGAAGCATTTGAAATAATTGAAAAAAAATTAGGAAAAAATCCTGTTGAGGTTTTTGTTAGAGCTATAGAAAATACTGCTTTAAGAGAAGAAATTACTTCTTTTCAGGTTGGAGGAATAATAGTTAGAAAAGCTGTTGTAAGTAGTCCACAAAGAAGAGTTGATTTAGCATTAAGACTAATAGTTCAAGGAGCATATCAAAAAGCATTTAATAATCCTAAATCAATGGCTCAAGCGCTTGCAGATGAAATAATAGCAACATATAATTATGACACATCAGGAAGTCTTGCAATAAGAGAAAAAGAAAGAATTGAACGTGAGGCTGCTAGTGCAAGATAAAGGTGAGTTCTTTGGCTGGAAAAGAAGAATATAGTGAAAAAGTACAATCCCTAATGGCAAATCAAAAAAATATAAGAAATATAGGAATAATTGCTCATATTCATCATGGAAAAACAGCTTTAACAGATAATTTAGCTGCTGCTGCAGGAATGATGGCAAGAGATTTAGTTGGAGAAAGAATGCTTACATGGATAGATGAACAAGAAAGAGAAAGATTAATGACTATTTATGGTGCTACAGTTACTATGGTCCATGAATATGAAAAAGAAAAATATCTTATAAATCTTTTAGATACTCCAGGACATGTTGATTTTGGTTCTGATGTCACTCAAGCTATGCGTGCTGTTGATGGTGGGGTTGTTGTTGTTTGTGCAGTTGAAGGTATAATGCCACAAACAGAAACAGTATTAAAACAAGCATTAGCAGAAAGAGTTAAACCAATTTTATTTATAAATAAAGTTGATCGTGCTATAAAAGAACTAAAATTAACACCAGAAGCACTTCAAAAAAGATTAGCAAATATTGTAATTGAAGTAAATAAATTTGTACAAAAGTATTGTGAACCACAGTTTGCTGATAAGTGGATAATGAGAGTTGAAGATGGTTCTGTTGCTTTTGGTTCAGCTTTAAGAAAATGGGCTATTTCAGTTCCAGCAATGAAAAAATTTGGAATAACATTTAAAGATATTATAGAATTATGTTCACAAAATAGAGACGAAGAACTTGCACAACGTGCACCACTTCATACTGTTGTTTTAGATATGGTTATTAGGCATTTACCTTCTCCACTAGAAGCACAAAAATATAGAATAGAAAAAATTTGGAAAGGAAATATAAATAGTGAAGTAGGAAAACAACTTTTAAATGCTGATCCAAACGGAAAGCTTGCGGGTGTTATAACAAAAGTTGTTTATGATCAGCATGCAGGAATGATATCCACAGTAAGAATATTTTCAGGAAAAATAAATAAAGGTCAAGATGTGTATCTTTTGAATTCTGGTAAAGTAGCAAAAGTTCAACAAGTTTCAACATTTATTGCAGATAAAAGATTTTCTGTAGATTCTGTGCCTGCTGGTAATGTTGTTGGTGTTGTAGGACTTTCTGATGCTAGCGTGGGTGAAACTATTTGTGATGTAAATGATAGAATAGAACAATTTGAAGCAATAAAACATATATTTGAACCTGTTGTTACAAAAGCAATAGAACCAAAAAACCCACAAGATTTACCTAAGTTAATTGATATATTAAAAATTTTAAGTAAAGAAGATCCAACTCTTAATGTAAAAATAAATCAAGAAACAGGAGAAACTTTAGTTTCTGGTTTAGGAGAACTTCATTTAGATGCTAAAGTTGAAAGAAAAATAAAGGAAAAGGGAATAGAAATTGATGTTTCACCACCAATAGTTGTATATAGGGAATCTGTAATGAAAAAATCCCCTATAATTGAAGGAAAAAGTCCTAATAAACATAACAAATTTTATATTTCAGTTGAACCCGTTTCAAAAGAAATATATTCTGCAATGATGGAAGGAAAAATTAAAGATGTAGAAATAAAAGGTAAAAATATAATATATCAAAAAGAACTTGAAAAATATCTTCCAAAGGAAGATGCAAAAGCAGCATTGCTTATACATAATCACTGTATATTTTTAGATTGTACAAAAGGAATTCAATATTTAAATGAAGCAATAGAATTAATTAAAGACGGTTTTAGGGAGGCAGTCGAGTCAGGACCTCTTGCAAAAGAACCCTGTACTGGTTTAATTGTAAGACTTGTTGATGTAGAACTTCATGAAGATGCTGTGCATAGAGGTCCTGCACAAGTAATACCTGCAGTTAGATCTGCAATTCATGAAGCAATGTTAAAATCAGAAGCAACCTTTTTTGAACCAAAACAGATTTTAAGAATAGATACTCCTCAAGAATATATAGGAAATGTTACTGGAGAAGTTAATAATAGAAGAGGAGAAATTCTTGATATTCAACAAGAAGAACATAGTGCTATTTTAACTGTTAAGATACCTGTTTCTGAACTTTTTGGTTTTGAAGGTGCATTGAAAAGTGCAACTGCAGGAAAAGGATTTCAATCTCTTATTGATGTTGTATTTGAAAGGCTTCCAAGAGAATTATTAGAAGAAGTTATTTCTAAAATAAGAGAAAGAAAAGGATTACCAAAAGAGATTCCAAAAATTTAAATATTTAAAAACATATATTAAAATCATGAAAAAATTTTATTTATTTTATATTCTATCTGCTTTTCTTCTTTTTTCTTTAAGTGTTTTTGCAACGTCTTTTTCACCAAGTAACGGAACATTAACTTATGAAAACGAATCATTTTCTTTTGTTTCTAGAAATGTATCAAAAATAAAAAATTCAATAATTCGATTTAGGTAATAAAAATGGGAATTTTTGATTTTCTTTTCAAAAAGAAAAAAATTGACCCAGAATCAATAAATTTCATAAAATATTTCATTTATGATGATTATTTAATTTTTGACTTATCATTTCTTAATGAAAGAATTTTAAAATGCTATATAGATTTAATTAAAAAATATGTAAAATTAAATATTTCAAAGGAAAAAATTAAAAATCTTTTCTCAGAACATTCTCAACTAGTTTTTCTTAAAAATGGAAAAATCTCTTTTGTTAAATTTAACACTATTTATTTTTCTTCTCTTAAATTTTATCGTCAATATTTTATAATTCTGTTACCAAACGATATAAAATCATTATTTGAATTTATTAAAAGTTATAATCTTACTCCAATAAACGTTAATTTTACAGATATTAATTTTATAGATTTTTTTCATGGACAATCAATTGAAGAAGGACCAGAAGAGGGTCCTAATAAATTTTTATTTGTTCCTTTATCAAAAATGAATAAAATATGCACCGGGGATTTTGATATTGCTAACAATGTTAATAAAATTTTTGATTGCTTTGTTGAACTTATAATAAACTCAATAAATCTTAAAGATAAGAAGCAAAAAGAAAATATAAGAAATTTAATTAATTTAACCGGATTTGTGACAACTTTTTACTCAAATTCAGGAGAATTATTAGCAAAATGCTATTATGATGGTCATGAGAAAGGTCTTGTTTTATATACAAAGTTAAATAAAGAAAAAATTAATGAAATTTTAAATAAATATAACTTTTCTTTAACAACAAATAAGATATATTTTAAATAAAGGTTTGGTAGAATGTTTAAAGATAGAAGCGATGCTGGAAAAAAACTTGCTTTAAAACTTTTAAAATATAAAGGAAAAAACACTGTGATTCTTTCAATTCCAAGAGGTGGAGTTATTGTTGGTTATGAAATAGCAAAAGAACTAAATGCAAAGCTTAGTTTGATTTTTTCTAGAAAGATTTCTGCTCCATTACAACCCGAACTTGCAATAGGCGCTATTGCAGAAGACGGTACTTTATGGTTAAATGAAAAAATTATTAAAACGCTTAATATAAGTGAAGAATATATTAAAATGGCCATGAAAGAAGAAATGAAAAAGATAGAAAAAATGAAGAAAAAATATTATAGAAAGGATTTAAATTTGAGCGGAAAAATTGTAATAATTACAGATGATGGGGTTGCAACAGGAGCAACAATAAAAGCAGCAGCAGTTTTTGTTAAAAAACAAAAGCCAAAAAAGATTATTTTAGCTTTTCCCGTTATACCTAAAGATATGATTTCGGACTTAAAGGTTTTTTCAGACGAAATTATATATTTAGAAGCTCCCTTAATTTTTCATGCTGTTGGAGAATTTTATGAAAATTTTGAACAAGTTGAAGATAGAAAAGTTTTAGAAATTTTAAATAAAAGTATTTAAAAACAAAATCTTTAAATACATTAACTATTTTATATTTTTTAACATAAAGAAATACGAGGTGAATATGAATATGGCAATAAATAAACCACACTTAAACCTTGTTACAGTTGGACATGTAGATCATGGAAAATCAACATTAGTTGGAAGATTACTATATGATTCAAAAAATATTCCAGAAGAAGAAATGAGAAAATTAAGAGAAAAAGCAAAAGAATTAAAAAAAGAAACATTTGAGTTTGCTTTTGTTATGGATAGATTAAAGGAAGAACAACAAAGAGGAGTTACTATTGATATTGCTCATCAAAAATTTACAACACAAAAATATTATTTTACTATAATTGATGCACCAGGACACAGAGATTTTGTTAAAAATATGATTACTGGTGCAAGTCAGGCAGATGCTGCAATTGTTGTTTGTTCTGCAAAAGAAGGAGTTCAAGAACAAACAAGAGAACACGTTTTCTTAATTAAAGTTTTAGGAGTTAAACAACTTATTGTTGCAATAAATAAAATGGATGCTGTAGGTTATGAAAAATCAAAATTTGAATCAACAAAATCAGATATGGAAAAACTTTTGAAATCTGTAGGTTATGACACAAGTAAAATATTATTCATACCAGTATCAGCATATCAAGGAGATAATGTTTATAATAAAAGTACTAATATGCCATGGTATAATGGACCAACAATATATGAAGCACTTGATTTACTTTCTGTTCCTGAACTTCCAATAAATAAGCCATTAAGAATTCCAATTCAAGATGTTTACTCAATAAAAGGAATTGGAACAGTACCAGTAGGAAGAGTTGAAACAGGAGTAATGAAAGTAAACGATACTGTAGTTATAATGCCAGGAAATCTTAAGGGAGAAGTAAAATCAATAGAAATGCATCATGAGGCAATACAAGAAGCAAAACCAGGAGATAATATAGGTTTTTGTATAAGAGGAATTGATAAGGAGAGTATAAAACGTGGTTATGTTGTTGGAAAACCAGATGATCCACCAACAGTTGCAAAAGAATTTATAGCACAAATTATAGTATTACAACATCCAAATGTTATAGCTAAAGGTTATACTCCAATATTCCACTGTCACACTGCTCAAGTTGCATGTAAAATAGTAGAAATTCAAAAGAAAATAGACCCAAAAACTGGAGTAACACTTCAAGAAAATCCAGATTTTATAAAAACTGGAGATGCAGCAATTGTAAAATGTGTGCCACAACAACCACTTGTAATTGAATCTGTTAAAAAAATACCAGAATTAGCAAGATTTGCTGTGCGTGATATGGGTCAAACAGTTGCAGCAGGAGTTTGTTTAGAAGTTACTCCTGCTTAATTTTTTAATTTTTTAGTAGTTAATTATTTAAAGTTTTCTAACCAAATTTAAATTATGACATCTTTTTTGGAAAGAATTTTAAAAAGAAAAAAGAAGGAAGAAGATTTAGTTGATATACCTCCTTATAAAAAATCAGAAAAACTCAAAATTTGGATGCCACCTCTAGACTCTTCAAAAGAAGATTTAGTTGATATACCTCCTTATAAAAAATCAGAAAAACTCATAATTTGGATGCCACCTCTAGACTCTTCAAAAGAAGATTTAGTTGATATACCTCCTTATGAGAATCAAAAAAAGACTCTTCAGAAAAACTCATAATTTGGATGCCACCTCTTTCAGAGAGAAAACATATTTCTTTTAATTTAAAAGACGCGGTTCTTGAACTTCATTTTCCATCTTCTAAAAAAGAAATAAATGAATCTCATTATAAGACTTTTCAAGTTAACCCCATTAATTATTTTTGTTTGGGTGAGACTGATGAATTTGGAAAACCCATATCACAATATGAAATAATATTACATTTACCTAGTTATCCTTTAGAAACAGCACATAGAAGAATAGTAGATATAAGAAAAAATAATGATAATAATGAAAAGTATTTTTATTTTATTGGTAATAAACAAATTTTTTTAAAAAAAATATGACAATTTTTTAAAAGGAGAAGTTCACTCGTTTGTTAAAGATGTAGTTTTTATAGATGATATTATAAAATATTTTGAGGAAAACGAAGGGAAATCTATTAAAGAATATATTAATGATTCTCCATATTTATATGAGGTACACCCAGGATTTGATGCCTTTCTATTGAAGTATTTGAAAAAAGAAAAAGATAATCAATCAACTTTGAGTGTTTGTCATACACATCCACAGAGTTTTGGAACCCGTTTAAGTAATTTAGACATTGGTGCATTTGAGAGTGAATTAAGATATGATAAAATTTTGGGTGTGTGTGATTTCTATGGTAAAAACTATGCTTTTTATCCAATACCATCTACTTTGAGAGGAGAAATCTCACTACAAAGAGAAACAGTATATTTGGATAATTTTCATAATCCAATAACAGTATATGATAAAATTATAGAAATTCAACTTTAAAAATCTTTAAATATTTTAATTTTCTTTTAATTTTTTATGCAAAAAGCAAGAATTAAATTAATGAGTACAGATATTAAAAAAATAGAACAGGTT
The DNA here is from genome assembly GCA_018920255.1 of Candidatus Aenigmatarchaeota archaeon. Classification (GTDB taxonomy): domain Archaea; phylum Aenigmatarchaeota; class Aenigmatarchaeia; order Aenigmatarchaeales; family JAHLMR01; genus JAHLMR01. Next base: position 55,506 of record JAHLMR010000002.1, read on the forward strand.
TGCAATGAATTAAAAGCTATCTCTGAAAAATTTGGAGTCGTTATGCGTGGTCCTATTCCTCTTCCAACTAAAAAATTAAAAGTAGTTACAATGAAAACTCCTTGTGGAGATGGAACAGGTCATGGAAATGCTACATGGGATAAGTGGGAAATGAGAATTCATAAAAGAATTATTGATATTGCTGCTGATGAAAGAACTTTAAGACAAGTAATGAGAGTGCCAATACCAGATGATGTTACTATAGAAATTTCTTTAAAAGACTAATTTTTATTATATTAAAATTATTAATAATTTCTGGTAACCCTCGAATAATATTTATAATTACGACTATCCATGCAAACCAATAACAACAAACATATAGGATTTCTATTAACTAAATAATCCAGGTAAGAAAAAACAAAAAGTAATGATTAAATAATTGATCTTCAATTATATCAAACATTGCACCAAAATTTTGTTATACAATGATTTTCTTGCAATATAGCCATCGAGCCAATCAAAGAAAAATTGCAAAGTTTAAATTTTTCATAATTTTTAAATAAATTATTAAAATATTATAAAATTTATGCCGAGGTGGCATAGCCAGGTAGTGCGCAGGTCTGGAGAACCTGTGCTCGAAAGAGCGCGTGAGTTCAAAGAACCTTCTTTGCAACTTCTTTAAAAAAGAAGTTGCATCAAGAAAGATAGTTTTTCCTGCTGAAGCTTCTTTTTTTGAAAAAGAAGCTTCGAAGAAGGTTCATCAAGAAAACTTAAAAAACTGGGAAATTCTCACCCTCGGCGCCAATTTAAAGTTTTTAAATAATTATCTTCTTATTTAATTATTGAGGTGAATACTATGCCTGTTTCAGAGGCACCCTATACAAGAAAATATGAGCATACAAAAACAAGAGGAAGAGAATCTATAGTTACATGCGGTTATTGTGGAAGACAAGTTCCAAGATATAAAACATTTATAAAATATAGTGGTATGAGAATATCAGATCCACTAATATTACAGCAAGTTGATAAAAGTATGATACATTTAATGAAACATAAAATGTATGTATGTCCTTCTTGTGCAAGGTTTCATAGAATTGTACAGAGAGGAAAAACAGTTAGAAAAAAGCATTTATTTAAATAACTACTTAAGTAGTTTTTTCGACATTTGTTAAATACGTCAAAAATCGAGGAAATGCTTAAAAATTATTTTCTAATTTTTCTAATTTAATTATGTTAAATGATGAATTTATAATAAATATTAGAAAACTATTAAATTTAGGAGAATATGAAGCAAAAGCATATTCTATCTTATTAACTTCTGGACCATTAACTGCAATAGAAATTTGTAAAAAAGGAGAAATACCACAACCAAAAATTTATGAAACATTAAGAAATCTTCAAACAAAGACTTTAATTGAAACTCTTAATATAAAACCACAAATATGGAGAGTTTCAGACCCAATTAATAATTTAAAAAGTATAATAAAGGAAAAAATAAAAGAATTAAAAGATATAGAAAAATTTTTCAAATTATATTTTAATAAAAATAAAAATTTAACTGATAACTTTGGACTTTGGACAGGATATGGAAGAGAAAATTTTCTTAAAAAAGCTGCAGAAATTATAAATAGAGCAGAGAATTATGGATATGCAACAACAAAATCTTTTAGCAGACTAGAATTATTAGATTCCTCTGTTCTTTCAGCAATAAAAAGAGGAGTAAAAATAAAGCTTTTAGGTTTATGTAAACCATCCGGCCTTTCTCTTGCAAGAGCTAAGTGGTATCAAAACAATGGAATAGAAATAAGATATGTTTCAAAGGAAGATCAGCCTGTTTTTGGCATTATTGATGATAAAGAAACATGTTTTAGAGTTGATAATTTTTCTGATTCAAGTTGGATTTGGACAAATAATTCTTCAATAATTTCTGTCATGAAAAATCAATTTAACATACTATGGGATCAAGCTAAAAAAATTTAATCTTTATTAATATTAAAATTAAAACAAAAATATATGATTAAGGACATTAATTTATTTTATTTTTATAATAGTAGAGGAGAGCCAAGCATTAAAACTGAAATTTTAACAGAGAACGGAATATTTTCTGCTATGTGTGGTACTGGAAAAAGTAGAGGAAAATGGGAGAAGAAAACTTTTAATGTTAAAAATTCTATTGAAAATTTTTTAAAAATAAAAAAACAATTTTTAGGTATTTCTGAAAAAGATTGGAAATATTTTGATTCATTGCTTGAAAAACAAAAAAATATAGGTGCAGAGCTAACCACCCCATTATCAATATCTTGTTTAAGAGCTGCAACAAAAAATCAAATATATAATTTGTTTGAAAAAAAATCATTTAATTTTCCCTATCCTTTATCTAATGTACTTGGTGGTGGAGCACATGGAGGAAGTACTTCTATACAAGAATTTCTAATAATTCCATCTAAAGCAAAAAGTTTTCCTGAAGCAGTTTCTTTGGTTATAAATGTATGGAAATCAGTACAAAAAGAATTTAAGAAAAAAGGATTTATAGCAGGAAGGAATGATGAAGGGGCATGGCTTACCCGTGAAAATGAATTAAAAACTCTAGATATGCTTTCAAAAATAACAGAAGATTTTGGTTGTGATATAGGATTAGATTTTGCTGCAACACAATTTTATAAACACGGATTTTATTACTATCCGTTTCTTGGAAAAAAATTTAATTCTGAGCAACAATTTGATTTTGTTTTAAATTTAATAAAAACATATAAATTAAAATACGTTGAAGATCCTTTTCATGAGAATGCATTTTCTAGTTTTTCTGATTTAAGAAAAAGAGTTGGAATTTGTATTTCAGGAGATGATTTATACTGCACTCAACCAGATAGAATTAAATTAGGTGTTGCAAAATCTTCAACATCTGGAATAATAATAAAGCCAGACCAAGCAGGTACAATATCAAAAACATTAGAAGCTATAAATATTGCAAAAGAAAATAATATGGATATAATAGTATCTCATAGATCTGGGGAAACCTGTGATTATTTTATTTCAGATTTTTCATTAGCTGTTGATGCAAAATTTATAAAATGTGGAGTTGGTGGTGGGGAAAGAATTGTAAAATTAAATAGATTAATTGAATTATGGTATAAACTTGAAAGGCCTAAAATGGTAAAAATAAATTATTTATGAGGTGAATTAAATGAAGGAAACTGAAATAAAAATATTAAAAGAAGTTAAATTAAATAATCCTATTTTATTAGTAGGTCTTCCAGGAATAGGAAATGTTGGAAGAGTTGCAATAGGATATATGGTTCATAAATTAAATGCTGAAAAGTTTGCTGAATTATATTCTCCATCATTTTATCCTTCTGTACTTATTCATAACAATGCAGTTCATTTATTAAGAAACGAGTTTTATTATTGGAAAAATCCAAAGGGAAGAGATTTAATACTTTTAATTGGAGATATGCAAACATATGACCCTAAAGCTCATTATGAAATTGCTGGAAAGATTGTTGATTTTGCAATTTCACTTGGTGTAAAAGAAATTATAACAATAGGTGGTTTTGGTACAGGTACAATAATTAAAAAACCAAAAGTTTATGGTGTTTTAGGAAATCAAAAACTAATTCAAAAATATAAAGATTATGGGATAAACTTTAATGTATCAGATAAAATTGGTATGATAATAGGAGCTGCAGGTCTAATAGTTGGTTTAGGAAATTTAAAAAATATTGATGGTATTGTGTTATTGGGAGAAACATCTGGTATACCAATTTTAACAGATCCATCAGCTGCTGAATCTGTGTTAGAGGTTTTACAAAAAATTATAAATATAAATATAGATTTAACTGAATTAGAGGAAAAAGCAAAAGCTATGAATGAATTTATTAAAAAATTAGATGAAATTCAAAGACGTGCTTCAGAAGAAATACAAAAAGGTAAAAAAACAGAAGAAGTTACATACATAGGGTAAATTTTATGACAGAAAAATATATTGAACTTAAAAAAACATATAAAGAATTACCAGATATAGAATGGATAGAAACTCAATTTGGAATATCAGTACAAGAAAAAAATATTGTTGAAATAAATTTAGAAATTGCTACAAAAATAGAAGAAATAATAGAGACCTTAGAAAATCTTTTGGTTGTTAAAGAAAGCTATAAGTATTTTTTAGAGCATAACTTTTTAGATAAATCAGATAAAGAAAAAATATATAATTGTTTTAAATCTTTTAATTCGCATATTTGGAAATTTTATTCAAATTATATAAATGGTAATATTAAAATGCATGTTAACTGGATTTTAGAAACAAAAAATTTATTTGAAAAATATAAAAAGAATTTAAGTGAAGTATTTGAAAAATTAGGTTTAAAGTGGGCTGAAACAAAAGAAAAAATTGAATAGAAAGTTTTAAATAATAGTTCGTTAAAAATATTTTTAAGAAAAATAAAAAGGAGAAAAAATTAAAAATGTTTGGCCCGCACTTAATGCTTGAACTTTATAATTGTAATGAAAATATTTCTAAAAAAGAAGTAATTGAAAAGTTTCTTTTAGAGCTTCCAGAAATTATAGATATGCATAAAATTTCAGAGCCAATTATTATCGAATATTCTGGACGTGATGGAAGTTTTGATAAGGGAGGTTTTTCTGGAATTATTTTAATTGCAGAAAGTCATATAACAATTCATACTTTTAATGCGCAAAAATATGCAACAATTGATATTTTTTCATGTAAAGATTTTGATACTTCTAAAGCTGAAAATTATGTTAAAGATTTGTTTAAGCCTGAAAAAATTGAAAGAAATTTTATTATGCGCGGTAAAGAGTTTCCAAAAGAAATTTCTCATGCAATAAAAATAATAAAAAGACAAAGAAATAAAAAATCTTTATGAAAATTTGTGAAAAAATCTATAAGAATTGGATGGAAAAAGAACAAGAAAGAAAATTTTCTGAAATATTAAAAGTATTAAAAATTTCTAAGAAAAGTAAAATTTTAGATGCTGGTTCTGGACCAGGAATTTTAAATAAGTTTATTAACTGTTTTTCTGTTGATATAGATTTAAAATCATTGAAAAAATTTGATGGGAAAAAAGTTTTAGGAAATATAGATTATTTACCGTTTAAAGAATGTTTTGATTATGTTTTTTGTATTGATGTAATTCATTTAATTAAAAATATTAATGAATTAGAAAGGGTTTTAAGGAAAAACGGAAAATTAATAATAGGACATTTTTGTAATAAATATAATAATAAAGAAATTTTTGAAAAAATTAAAAAAATATTTAATTTAAAAATTGAAAGAGAATTTCTAATTTTAGGAGAAAAAGAATTAGAGGCTGTTATAATTTATAGAAAATCTTAAAAATGCAGCTATACCACCTAAATTTAAAAGTTTCTCCCCGCTTTCATGCTCTGAACTAACTATAATAACTTTTGCACCAAATTTTTCTGCTTTTTCTATTAAATTTTCATATTCTTTTACTTTATCTTCTACTATTAAAAGAGTTTTAACTGCATTATTTTCTATTGCATTTTCAACATTTTTTAGTCCATATTCTACTAATCCTGTATTTTTTGCTAATTCTGTAAAAAAATTTTCAATAATTTCTGTTTCTAAGCTTATTCTACTTTCTTTAACAATTTTTTTAAGAAAACCAGATTTTAAAATTTCTTGTAAGCCAGGCTTTCCTGTGTGGGGTGTTGAAGTATAATATATTTTTTCTTGAAACCCTTTATTTTCTATCCATTTCTTAAAATTTTCTTTTGCAAAACCAGGGCCAGCAATAACAAAATATTTTGCTTTTTGTTCTTTTAAAACAGAAAAAACTTTTCCAAAAAATTCATTTTCTCTTGATTCACTTAAACCCTTTCCTGTACCTGGGGATTTTATTCCAGCAATATATTTTGATTTGTTTGTTATTAACCAAATATCTGCTTCTATTTCATCTAAAATACAAACTATAATTGGTTCTTGAATTATTTCTGCTGATTTTATTTTATCTATTTGCCAAGATTTCCATTTTTGTTTTATTTTAAATTCTTCTAAAGGTTTAATTTCTATAGTATGCCAGCCTTTTTCTATATCTTCTGGCCCCTCAATTATTTTTCCACCTAATCTTAATCTATTTCCTTCAAATTCTATTTTTTCTAAAGAAATAGAAAGGGTTATAGTTCTTTTTCCTACTTTTTCTTTTTCTTCTCCTCTTTGAACTATTATACTCCTTTCAGTTTTTGCTGTTATTATAGCATTTTTTTCTAATATTTTTGTTAATATCCATAAATCATCCTGATTTTCTGGTAATATATATGCTATATCATGTTTTAAATCAAACTTTGATTTCATATGAATAGTAAAGATTTTTATTTATTAAAAACTTATTATTTTTGATAAAAATGCCAGAATTTGCAAGAGTTTTAACTGTAGCAGTATTATCTTTAATAATGTTATTTATAATTTTCAGTGGTAATATTTATTTTCAAAAACCACAAGAATATTATGTAAGTGGTGAAGAGTTAAGACCTCAATATTCTAAAACAATAGATTTAGGAAGTTTTAATGTATATTTTAAAGAAAATAAAATAGTTCCTGTTAATTTTTATGGTGAAATAAGAAAAGGCTTAATAGAAGATGTTAGTAAATGTTTTGAATTTAGTTTATCTAATTTAGAATCTATTAGTTCAGGAAGAATTGAATTTTTTGTTAAAAACACAAATTCTTATGGAAATCTTATTTTTGTTTTAAACAATAAAATAATTTATAATAAATTAAAATATATAGGCCCAGGAAGTTTTGATATAAATGTTAATGATTTGAAAAAAGATAATTTGTTTTGTATTAAAACAGAAAGTCCTGGATTTAGATTTTGGGTATCTACTGTTTATTGGCTTGATTTACAATTAATTTTAATAGAGCAAAATTCAAGTTATAGTAAAATATTTGAATTATCAGAAAATGAGCTTTCTAATATTAAAAATGCTGTATTAACTGCAGAAGCTATACCGCGTTCTGAAGAAATTAAAGATTTTATAATAAAATTTAATAACGAAACAATTTATTCTGGCAAAGATTCAAATTTATCAATCCAAATTCCTTTAAATTTATTAAAAACAACAAATAAAATTGAATTTATAGCAACAGAAACCCCCTGGTCAATCCTTGACGCAAAAATCGAACTAAGTGGATAATATGGTATTAGGTAAAATTATAGGAAAACAAGCAAAAACAAAAGTGATAATTTATTTTATTATTTTAATTGTAGCTCTTATTTTAGGCGTTGTTTTTTCATTATGGTACCTTACTGGTGCATTAATATTTTACATATTTTATGACCTCCTTCCAAGCGAGAGGTCTATAATTCATAGATTAAAAACAGAAAAGATGATGGAACAAATACAACAAGCACCACAAAAAACATCTACATATGAAACTCGTCATGAATTACCTTCATACCCCATAACATCACCTCCATCACAATTACAAGCACAAGCACCATTAGAAGAAATGGAACCCTCAGAACAACAAAAATCATATACAATTAGTTATGGAACACCCTCAGAACAACCACAAGAAATAAAGGACTTACTAATAAAGTTTAATCAGATTATATCTGCAATGAATCACGCAGAAAGTATAGAAAAATTAGATAAACAGTATAATGCAGGAACGTTTGTACTTGAGGAATTAAAGAATAAAAATTATAATGAGGATGAATTACAAAACCTTAAAAGGAAATTACAATTAACATATAATATTATAAAAAATAAAATATCTTTTAAAAAAGTATCAGAAGAAATTAAAAAGGAAGAAGAAGAAGAACAAAAAAATAAGCCGTGGCAGGTATAAATTTTTCATGAAAATCAAGAAGAATAAATTTCAAAAATTAAACCCCAACCCCGTGTGAGTATGTATGGTAGAAACCGATATAGAAGAAATTGAAGAAGAATTAAGAAAACATTCTGGAATTATATTAATAAAATTCATTATCAAATTTATTATTATAATTTTAGTTGCATGGCAATTTTG
>JAHLMR010000003.1:0-43440 GCA_018920255.1 Candidatus Aenigmatarchaeota archaeon
TCCAAAGGAATTTACATCGATGGTTTTTCTGCAAATGTGTCTAACGTAACACTCAAAAATGTAAAAGTTGCGAATTGGTATTATGGAATTTATTTATCTTATTCTTCACATAACACCTTAACAAATAATACAGCAAACTTAAATAACAACACTGGAATTTATTTGCTTTTTTCCTCAAACAATACCTTGACAAACAACACAGCAAACTCAAATAGGTATGGAATTTATTTATATTTTTCTTCAAACAACACATTAATAAACAATAACGCAAGCTCAAATAGTGATGTTGGAATTGATTTAGATCATTCATCAAATAACATTCTGACAAATAACACTGCAAACTCAAATGGATATCTTGGAATTCATATATATTTTTCATCAAACAATAACCTAACAAGCAATACTGCAAACTCAAATGAGGAAGGAATTCATTTAGATCATTCATCAAACAATATTCTAATAAACAACACAATGAACGACAATACATATAATTTTGGTATATGTGGAGCGGGTATTTCATATTATTATCAAGACATTGATACATCAAACACAGTTGATGGAAAGCCAATTTATTATTGGACAAATGAAAAAAACGCTCCAAATAACTGTAAAGACACAGAAATAGATGAATCAACTAATGCAGGCTTTGTTGCATTAGTTTCTTGTGATAATATTACAGTAAAAAATTTAAATTTAAGTAAAAACTATTATGGAATTTTATTAGTAAATACAACCGATAGCAAAATTTTAAACAACAATGTAAACTCAAATTATGAAGGAATTCATTTATATTCTTTCTCAAACAACAACATCCTAACAAACAACAATGCAAGCTCAAATAGTGGTGTTGGAATTTATTTAGATTCTTCTTCAGACAACACTCTAACAAACAACAATGTAAACTCAAATTACGACGGAATTCATTTATTTTTTTCCTCAAACAACAACATTCTGACAAACAATAATGCAAGCTCAAATATTGATTGTGGAATTTATTTGGATTTTTCCTCAAACAACAACATCCTAACAGACAATACTATAAACTCAAATACTCAATATGGAATTCTTTTATCTTCTTCTTCAAACAATAGCATCTATAATAACTTCTTCAATAACACAAATAATTTTTATTTTGCAGGAACACCTTCAAATAACTGGAACACAACAAAAACACCTGGAATAAATATAATTGGAAGGCTTTATCTTGGAGGAAACTTCTGGGCAAAACCAGATGGAACAGGATTTTCTGAAAATATTACAGAATGTAATCCAGGAGAAGACGGAATATGTAAAAATGCTTATCAATTAAATTCAAACAACATTGATTACCATCCATTAACTTTAATAAACCTTAAAGTTTCAGATTTAACTTTTACACCTTCAAATCCCTACACATCTGATAATGTTATAATTTCAGCAAAAATATTAAGTAATTCAATATCAGGAAACATAAAAATACAAGTATATGACAATAACAATTTAATTTATACAATAAGTCCATACTCAGTTTCACCAGGAGAAAATTCATTAACAATAAACTTAGGATATTTAACATCTGGAACACATACTATAAAATTAATAATTGATCCAGATAATACATATCCAGAAGTAAACGAAAATGATAATGAGATTTCAACAGAAATTTATGTAGTTTCAAGATTTATACCATCCTCTTCAACATATTATTCATCCTCTTCAGATTCATCAATTTCAGCAGGAACAAATAAAATCTCATCAGGCCAATCAATAACATATAACTTTTCCTTACCAAAATTAGATATAATAGAGATTATTTTAACATTTGCAAATTCAGTTTCTGGAATTTCAATAAATGTAAATCAATTATTAGAACCTCCAACTGGAATAATAACTCCATCAGGAAAGGTTTATGCATACATAACAATAGATAAAACAAACTTCAAAGATTCAGATATTTCTTCAGTAACAATAAAGTTTAGAATACCAATTTCATGGTTAAATGAAAATAATATTGATGAAAATTCAATAAAATTATACAAATATGAAAACGGAGAATGGAAAGAATTACCAACATCAATATTATCAAGAGATGATAAATACATTTACTATTCCGCAACATCTCAAGGATTATCAATATATTCAATATCAGGACAAGTTAAAACAATAACAGCTCCAAGTGGAGAAAAGCCAACATCTCCAACTGAAGAAAAACCAACTAAAAAGTCAACAGAAAAACCTGCAGATTATACAATGATTCTTTTAGGAATAATTATAATACTTTTATTTGCAAGTATTTTTATCAACCTATATCGAAAATCTCATAAAAAATAACTTTATAAAATCATAATTTTATTTTTTTATTATGTTTATTCCAATAGAAGGTTTAGATTATTTAGCTCTAACAGAAATATTTATAGGTTTATCATTTATTCTTGGTTCTTGGACAGTTATATTAAGTTGGTTCTATGAAAATAAAAAATTTCTAAGATGGAAAACTGAAGGAATGAAAATAGTCTTAGGATTTTTTATTTCAATAATAGCTAATGTATTAGGTATGATTATAGCTGCTATTTATAATTTTGAAATTGGTTATATAATAAATTTATTTGGACTATTAATTTTAATTATCTCAATGATATATGCTATTAGAATAACTATACAAATGACAAGATTAGAAAGTTTTGCAATATTTCCAACGAATAAAAAAACAGAAACAAGAATTATTCCATTAGAATCAAAGGAAAGAATTTTAGAAAAAACAGGTGTTCCTTGTATTGATAAACTTATAAAGGGACAATTAAAGCGCGAACCAATAGTAATTTTTGGTACTCAGGGAACTCATCCATGGAGATTAGCACAACACTTTGCTTTAGAAGGATTGGTAAATGGTGAAGCAGTTATATATCTAACTACTTCCAAACCACCAGAACAGGTAATAGAGCAATTTAACTGGCTTTGTCAGGCAAAAAATTTAAATTTTGAAGATTACAAACAAAATCTTGCAATTATAGATTGTTTTACTCCTTTTGCTGGGTTTGGAAAATTTAAAACAAAATTTGATTTTAAAAAAGAAAAGTATATATATGAAGATGCAGATTTAAGAGATCTTAATGATATTTATATTACACTTGATAATATACGTAATAAATTTGAAAATAAAAAGATAAGAGTAATTTATGATAATTTTTCATCATTAATAGAGTTTTCAGATCCAGAGCTTATTCATCAATTTCTTTTACATCAAATAGCAATAGAAGAAAAATATGGATATATGTCACTTTATATAGTAAGAAAGCCATCTGACTTAGAATGTTTGCAATATCTTGTTTCAAATATAATAAAATTAGAAATTGTAGAAAATCAGCGTAGTATAGAAATATTAAAATTATCTGTGCCTTATAGACCAGGAATATTTGCAATTAATGAATTAGATGAAATAAGTATGAGAATTTCAAAACCAAAATTTATAAGAGACTATACTGCTTTAGATCATACAAGTGAATAAATTATCTTTTTAAATTTATTTTCTATATTAAAAATTAATGCGCTAGTAGTCTAGTGGTTAGGATACGAGCTTGCCATTATTTAGCAAAAAGCTCGGGACTCGGGTTCGAAAAAGTTAAAAGAAAATCCCGACTAGCGCACCATTTAAATTAACCATAAGTTATTTAAAACCTATAAACAATAAAATTTATGTGGTAATTTATGTTTTTTGGAAAGAAAAAGCAGCAAGAAGCATCTGAAATAAAACAAGCTGTAGGAACATTAACAACACCACCAATACAAAAAGAAGCAGAAATAAAGGAAGAAATTAAAGAATTACCTCCTTTGCCAGATATTAAAACAATAGAATTAGCACCTTTACCAGAACGTCCAAAGGCAGCACCATTATTTGTAAAAGTAGAAAGATATAGTTTAATTTTAAGTAAAATTAAAAAAATTAGAAATATTTTAGCATCAACTAAAAAATTAATAGAAATAAGGAAAAAAATAGATAAACTTAAAGAAGATTCTGATACAATTTTAGAAAAAAATTTATCACAAATTATAGATGATATGCAAGCTCTTGATGTTGAGTTTGTAAGACCCGAATTTAAACCACCAACACCCCAACCAGAACAAAACCTAGATTATATGGAAAAATATGTTAATGAACTTAGAGAAGAACTTTCAATTTTACAAAATGAAATAGAAAAACTTAAAGTTTAATTTTTATCTAGAAAATTTTTGAAACTTCATTATAATATTGTTCAAGATCAATTGCTATCATCGATGATAATGGTAATCTAAATCTTCTTTTGTTATAGTTTTCTAATTCTTTTGTAATTTTTTTATAGTCAGGATTTCCATTTTCATCTACACATTTTTTTATTAATTTAGAAATTCTAGCAATTTCATATGATTCCCAAAGCCCATAAGCTGTTATACCACCAACAATAAATAATCCAATATAGTCAGTCATATTTTTTATATAAAATAAAAAGTTTTTAAATATTTCAATTTTTTAATATTCTTTTAAAGCGGGAGTCGCCTAGCCAGGTCAAAGGCGCAAGATTTTAAAAATGCGAAGCTTAGGAGCTATGCGAAGCTCAGAACTGGTTAAGAAACCTTGTGAGTTAGTCTCTTCGCAGGTTCAAAGAAACTTCTTTTAGAAAAAGAAGTTTCATCAAGAAAACTAAAAAGTTTTTCTTGCTGAAGCTTCTTTTTTGAAAAAGAAGCTTCGAAGAAAGTTCAGCAAGAAAGACAAATTTTGAAAATCCTGCCTCCCGCACCAAAATTTAAAATAAAACTTCTTCTAACTTATCTTTAAAAATTATTTTAAAAAATGGTAAATACTCATTTTTAATTTTTTTAGATGAACAATGCAGTTTTAATGCAATTTCCTTTAAATTTTTCTCCTGATTTTTAAAATATTGATCTGGAGGTTGATAAAAAATAAATTTATTGTTTGGTTTTTCTCTAGAAAGATTTATTCCAGCAAGAATTTCAATCATATATTCTTTAAATCTCCAGTTTTGTCTTTTAACTACCTTTGATAAAAATAAATCAGCCTTACTTAATTTTTCATATGCAGAAGCAATTTCTTCCGGTTTAGAATATTCTAATGGTATATTTTTTTCTATCCAAAATAATAATTTTTCTGGTTCTATTTCACATTTATTTATAGCATCTAATGAAGATAATATAAAATTTGACTTAAAAACAATTTTTAATGTATCAAAAACATTTAATTGCGTATCATGCCAAGATGAATATTCTTTAGAATATGCAGCTATAGCATTTTGTAATTCTAAAAGTGCAGAACGCATATCACCATTACAGCTTCTTGAAATTTGCTTTATTATTAATTCATCTATTTTTACTTTTTCTATATCACATATTTTTTTTAAATATTTTTCTATGGAAAACACAGAAATTTTCTTAAATTTTATTACCTTTGCAGAATCAACAAGTGGTTTTAATTTTGGATTATAAATATTATTTACTGTCATAACAATAGGATAAAGAGAATGTTTTGAAATCTTCAATATTTCATTTAATCCTTTACGATCATTTAAAATAAGATTATCTATTTCATCAAAGAATATTAGCTTAGGCTTATTTACAAGACTTGCAAGTTTAGTTGATTCTGAAAGAAGATTGATTATAGTTGATATATTTTTTACATTTTCTGTACTAAATTCTATTAAAGAATATCCCATCTCATTAGCTGCTGCACGAACAAGACTTGTTTTTCCAGAACCAACCGGGCCACAAATTATTGCTACTTCACCTAATTTATAGTTTTTTAAAAAATTTGTAAATTCTTTTATTGCTTCATCCTGCCCTACTATATCCTTTAAAATTTTTGGCTTATACTTTTCTACTAACATATTACGACCTTAATAAAATTAATATCAAAACTATAATTATCCAAATTATTGCTATTATAGCAGAAATTAACTTTTTGTTTTCAGTAATTTTTTGATTTGTATTACTCATTTTTGTAATATAACTTTTTATATCTTCTTTATTAAAACTTTCTTTTCCTCTATACCCACAATACTTACATTCATAAATTTCATTATTTTTTATAACTTCTTTTCCGCAGTTTGGACAATAGTTCATTTCATTCACCTAAAACTAATAATTGCGCAAGTAAAGCTTCAAGTTGTATTATTTCATTTGCACCTTCAGATATTCTAAATTCATATTCTCCAATTTTTTGAATAATTTCAATTTTCTTTCTTTCAGGAATTTTCATTTCAATTATCTGTCTATGAATTTCTTTTATGATATCTTGACCAGAAACACCTTGATGATTCATAATAAATTTAAGTTTTTCCCTTGCTTCATTAAATTTTCCTTCAAAAACTAAATTAAGCATATCTTTAACATCATCTGGTTTTGCTTGAGATGCAATACTATAAACAACATCAGCTGTAATGTTATTTTTTTCTATAGAAGCAGCTTGAAGAAGGTTTGCAACCTTTCTCATATCTCCTTCAGAAAGCTTAATTATAGCAGAAATACCAGATTCATCTATTTTAAGATTTTCAGATTTAACTATTCTTAAAATATAATTTTTAATATCTTCTTCAGAAAGAGTTTTAAATCTAAATATAACAGTTCTAGATTGAATTGGTTCTATAATTTTTGAACTATAGTTACATATTAAAATAAATCTACATATGCTACTGAATTGTTCCATTGTTCTTCTTAATGCAGATTGTGCATCAAAAGTAAGAGCATCTGCTTCATCTAAAATAATAAGTTTAAATGGAATATTTCCCATAGGCTTTGTTCTTGCAAATTCCTTTATTTTAACCCTTACTGTATCAATTCCTCTTTCATCAGAGGCATTTGTTTCCATTACATTAAATTTTACTGTTTTTCCATAAAGTTCTTCTGCAATTGCTAATGCACATGTTGTTTTCCCACAACCAGCAGGTCCTGCAAAAAGCATATGAGGAATATTTTTTTCTTTAACAAAGAATTTTAATTTTTCAATAATATGTTTTTGATTAATTACTTCATCTAATTTTTTTGGTCTATATTTTTCAGCCCAAACATAATTTTCAATCTGCATGTTTTAAATTATTATATGCAATAAATTTAAAGATTTTTAAATTATAAATTCCTCTCTATTTTTATGAGAAAAGTAATTATTATATGCTTATTATTAGTATTTTTATTTTCCTTAAAAGCGTTTTCCTTAGAAATAGAAAATCCACAAACAGTTGATTATGTAAAGTTACAAATAGTTCAATATGGTAATATAACTTTTTCTTCAAAGCCTTCTGAAGTTTGGATAAACTTATCAATTCCTCAAGAATCTTCTTATCTTCAAATAGAATCTTTAACGGCAAATTATCAATTTCAATATGGATATGATTATTTAGGAAATAAAATAATAACAATTCATATAAAGGACCCGGATGAAGTTGTAAATTATAAGATAGTAGAAAATTTAATAGTTAGAAGAAGTAATTGTGATAAACTATCTGATAGTAAATGGACGAAACCAACAGAATTAGCTATTTCTACAGATCCTTTAATTAAAGAAAAAGCAGAACAACTAACTTTAGGTATTTCTGATGATTTTTCTAAAATTTATGAACTTGCAAAATGGACTCATGAAAATATAGAATATTCTGAAAGCTATAAAGATGTTAATTTAAATGCAAGAGATGTATTTTTAAACAAAAAAGGAACATGTGATGAGTATAGTATTTTACTTCTCTCTTTTGCTCGAGCTTTAGGATACCCATCTGCTATTATCTCTGGATATGCATATGGATCTATTAACAAAGGTGGATTACAAGATTTTCAACCGCACAGTTGGGTTCAAATTGGGGATACAGGTTGTTGGGATCCAACATGGGCAGAAGGAGGATTTATAGATGCATTGCATATACCATTTGGAAAATATGAAGATACAAGATGGGTTGATGTTGCTGTCTCATTTAAGGCAAAAGAAAATATTACTGCAAAAATCTCCCCAATGAATGTTGAAATAAAAATTTTAGATTATAAAAAATCAAGTATAACTTCATTAGAGTCAGAACTTTTAGAAAATAGTTTAAACAAAGGATTTGCTGTTATTAAAAATAAAATAGCATCAAATTCTTGTATAATGACTAAAATTAAATCAGTATCTTGTGCGATTAATGAAAAATCATTATTAGAAAATATTAGAAATGAAGGTATTGTAAAAGTTTGTGGTAAAGAAGCATATTTCTTTTCTATTTTTAAAATCCCAGATAATTTAGAAACAAATAAATTTGAATATACTTGCCCAATTTTAACAGTTTCATATACTGGAAATGAAAATAAAAATTTTTTAGAAATTAAATCAGGTGCAAAGTATGAAAATGCATTTATAAATGTAAATAAAAATACAGCTATTTTAGGAGAAAATATAATAGTTTCTGCTCCAGGACAATTTATATTTACAGATCTCGGTGATTATGGAACAAATTCACTTAATATATTATCTCCATCACATGATTTTAAAATTTGGGCTTATAAAAATGGTGGTTTAGCTGAAGTAAATATTTCAGTAGTAAAATATAAACCTCTTGATGTTGAAATTATTTTATTAAATAATACAGTTAAACTTGGAGAGACTATTAATTTTAAAGTTAAAATTACTAATAAGTTATCTACTCCACAAAATGTAATAGTTGAATTTAACAATATAAAAAAATCAAAAACTATAGATAATTTAGATTATTTTGATTTTAATTTTACGCCATCTTCAATAGAAGATAGAATAATTCAAATAAAAGTTTCAACTTCTAATTATGTTACAACGTCTGTTAATTCTATTAACGTAATTGAAGAAAAAAATTGGCTTAAGGAAATTATTGATGCAATTATAGCTTTTTTTAAAAAGATATTTGGATAAACATATATTTTAAATTTAGATTTTCATAATAAAAATTATGGCATTTTTTAAGAAAAAAAGCAAAGAAGAAGAGGCTAAAGAGCGTGCTGAAAAGCAAAAAAAAGCAGAAATTGAAGAAATTATTAAATCAACAAACATAGAATTTCCTGAAGTAAAACTACCAGTTAGTGAAAGAAAAATTATTAGAACTGCAGAATATGAAGCATTTTTAAAAGAACTTCAACAAGAACCAAAAACTTTTTATGAAAAAGCATGTGTATTTTCTGAAAAAATACTTAAAATAAAAATAAATCCAAAATCAAAAGAAAAAATTCAAGAAAAAATAAATGCAGCATATCTTAATGTTACACCCGAGGGGGTTTATTCATTTTCATTTCTTACTATTATATTTGGATCTTTATTTGTTTTATTTTTATCAATTTTAGGGGTTTTTGATTTAATATTCATTTTATTTCTTTTTTGCTGTGTTTTTGGTTTAGGATTTTATATTTATAATTATCCAGAATATCAAACAAAAGTAGTTTTAATGAACATGTCTTCTGAAACAGTTCTTGCAATTTTATATATGATAATATACATGCGTACTAATCCAAATCTTGAAGGTGCATTGAAATTTGCGGCTCAAAATTTACCCGGTGCTCTTGGTTTAGATTTAAAAAAAGTTGTTTGGGATATTGAGGTAGGAATTTATTCAAGTGCTGATATAGCAATAGCTTCTTATATAAATAAATGGAAAGAAAAAAATGCTGAATTTGCAGAATCTTTACATATTTTAAGAGGGGTTGCAGTAGAACCAGGAAGACGTGAAATGATTTTTAAGGAAGCAATTAATACAATATTAAACGGTACAAGAGAAAGAGCAAGACATTATGCAGCTGGGCTTAGAATGCCTATGATGATTATAAATGCAATGGGGGTCTTACTTCCTGTTATGGGTTTAGTTTTATTTCCAATTGTAATGTTATTTATGTCAGATGTTATAAAACCAAGCTTCCTTGCTTTTGGATATGATGTTTTACTTCCTTTAGGTTTATTTTTAATAACATCTCATGTTTTAAGTACAAAACCACCAACGTTTTCTCAACCAGAAATTTCAAAATTAAAGGGAATACCTCCTTTAGGAAAAATGAAATTTGGAAATTCGATAATTTCAATTTGGCCTATTTCATTAGTAATATTTTTACCATTTTTAATTATAGGTTTACTTGGAATAACTTCTCCTGATGCATTTTCTTCTGTTAATTTTTCAATTTTAATAACTTTTGGTATTGGATTAGCAATTGCAATTTTTTGTTTATTAGATAGTATGCAAAAAATGGCTGCAAGAAAAGCAATAGAAAAAATAGAAGAAGAATTTTCAGTAGCTTTATTTCAGTTAGGAAATTCTTTATCTTCAGGAATACCTCTTGAATCAGCATTACAAAAAACAATATCAAATGTTAAAAATCTAAAAATAGCTGAATTTTTCAATATAATACTAATGAACATGCAAAAATTTGGTTATACATTTGAGCAAGCAATTTTTGATAAAGAAGTAGGAGCAATTTGGTATTATCCTTCAAAGTTAATAGAATCTGTAATGCATACTGTAATTGAAAGTTCACAAAAATCAATTTCTGCTGCAGCAGAAAGTATGATGACAATTTCATCTTATTTAAAAAATGTACATGAAGTTAAAGAGGAAATATTTGAGTTATTAGGGGAAACAACATCAAGTATGAGATTTTTATCTATGTTTTTAGCTCCAATGATTGCTGGAGTTACTGTTACTATGGCTGTAATTATAATGCAAATTCTATCTAAAATAAGTTATTTAATGCCAACAATAACTGGAGGAGAAGTTTCTGCTGCAAGTGCTGCTTTTGTTATGCCTTGGAGCTTGCATGGAGGAAAATTACCAGTTTCACCAGCAGAATTTCAATTAATTATTGGAATATATGTAATAATACTTTCTATTTTATTATCAAAATTTTTAAATAGAATACAATATGGAGAAGATATTATCGGTGAAAGATCTTTAACAGGATGGACTTTAATATTTGGAATGACAGTTTATGCATTTTCATGGTTAGTAACATACTCATTATTTGGAAATAGTATAGCTGCTTTATTAACTCCAATTTAAGGTGATTAAATGAAAGGATTAAGTTTGTTAATATGGATTTTAATTATAATTGTAGTTTTAATTATAATTTTTGGTGTTTCTTTTGTTATATTAAAACAAGCTCAAGAATTTTATAAAAAACAAGAATATAGACTTGAATTGTTTAGTAGAGCAACAGCATTAAAAATACGTGGTTTTGATATAAATAGATTAATAATGTCTGATGAAGATAGAAATAAATTTGGATATGATAATTTTAGTGCATGGATAAATGAGGAAGATCTTGGCTCTCCATATAATGTTCCATATTCAGAAAATCCGTTTTATAAAAAATATGGTAACAATACTGAAAATATAATTAATTGTATAAGAAATGCAATTATTTCTGGAAGGCCTTGTGTTTTATATTCTGATTTGAAAGTAATGCCTAGTTCCGATATTTATATTACACCAGATGAATGGATGAAACCTTCTATTAGATTAGAATATTATACTTTATTTGATAAGTTTTTAGAAAAAAGAAAAATCAAATATATACCAATAAATTATGAAAAAGATGGAATTACACGATTTATATGTAATTATTATGCCAGGAAAGATCTGGCTGGCGAGAGTTATGTGATTTTTGATGAAGACGAATCTTTATTTATTGATTATGAGCATTTTCAGCCATTTGTTCATGGAGGATATATTGATAATAATTTTAAAAATATTAAATTAGGAGACGAAAAATATTTAGTTTGCTCAGTAGATAAGTGTCAATATGACGATAAAAATGATGACAATAAGACACCAAGAAGTTATACTATAGTTATTACAGATGCGCATGTAGATGAAAATAATGAATGTAAATTTAAAGCAATCACTTTTAAAAATTTTCAAATTGGAAACAGTACAGATTCAGCAATCATTAGATTATTAGAAACCATTAAAGATATGCCAGATTACTTTTTCAAATATGGAAGAATAAATCTTGATGTCGATTTAGATCGCGAGTATACTTGTACAGAAATAGTGTCAGCAGTCAATGAAGGATTATGGGAATGGAACAGAAATCATTTTTATGATAAACAATATATAAAAACTTTAGTTGAATATGGAGTATATTTTAAAAAAGATGATTATGGCCAGTATATATCTTATAATTGTAATCATGATATAGGCGATTCAATTGATAAATTTGTTGAGACTAATTTTATAACAATATATTTTGATTTTGGACCCTTACCCACGCAGAGAAAAATGCTTCATATAAATGATAACCTTTATCTTGATGTAGATCCAAATTATTGTAAAAATTTTAAAAAAATAAATTTAGATATTTCTATAAAAGGCTTTAATTGTACTAAATTAACAAATGAAAAAACCGGAAAAGAAGAAACTGGTTTATCTATGTGGATTGATATTAATATTAATGGGGTGTCTTAATGGCCCAAGAATCGATTTTTAATGCAGTTTTTTGGATTATTTTAATTGTTTTAATTATTTTAATAGGGATATATTTTATAGTTACAGGATTAAAAATAAATTTAGGAGGAATTTTTGGGGTTGTATAGGTGTTTAAATGAAAGGAGCTATAAATATAATTTTTGTAATTTTATTTGCAATAATTATTGGAATTATAACAATTGTAATTACTTTAGGACTTCTCGGGCAAAGACCATATGAATTAGGAAAAAATTTAGAATATACTGGAATAATTGAAATAGGAAAAGCAACTTTTAATTACGAGGATTACATCGAAGCCGCTCCAAGTTTTAGGAATGAAGATGAGATTGAAGATTATTTTGAAAAAGATGGCTGTAAACTTTTGCAATATTGTACTAATCAATATTTGAAATATGGAAAACCATGTCAAATTGGAGTATATGCAATTGGAAGTTATAGTGAAGGTACAGATATAAATTTTATAAGAAAATTTGCAAGTAGTATAACTCGCTGTAAATTTGAAATTGCACAAGAAATTGCTCCAGGAATAAAGCAAGAAATATGTTATTTCGATACTGACTCTATAGAAATGCTACAAAAATATGTTGATGCAAATGGTTTGTATTATTACAATATATCTTTTAAAAATTCTAGTTTTTATAGTGGAAATGATTTAACTACACCTAGTTTAGATTCAACAACAATAATTTATGATATTACATCTTTTCCTCCAGATAATATTTGTAGTCCTGTTGCAGGTAGATATAAAATAGCTATTTTAAATGTAACAAGTAAAGATCTTAATTGTAATTTATTAATAGCTATTGCATATTTGCCATATCTTGCAAATGAATTACCAACAGATTTTAAATCTGCATCAACGCCACTTAAAGTTTTTGATGTAATTAGAAATATAAATTTTAGACCCATCTTTAACCAAAGAACATGGGATGCTATACCGCATGTTGTTGGAGCAAGTCAAGTTAATAATCAAGGAGCAAAAGATTGTAAAGATAGCCCATTTAAACCATGTTGTAGTCTTGACTCAGGAATAATTTATCATTGTGATTTTGGTGACTTTTCTAGATATTGTTTTAATACAACAGATTGTTTAAATTATATTATATTAACCCCAATTACTATAAAAATAAATGAAAATAGTGTAAATATCACTGATATTTTAAGAGCAGTTAGATTTGGACTTTATGCAAATCCAACTTATAGAAAGTATGAAATACCATATAGGGATTTTAAAAATATTCTTGTTCCCCCATATGTAGGTACAATTTGGAATAACGATTATTCAAGTCAGCTCTCAGATTTTGAAGGAAGATATATTTACTATAATACCAATGAAGGAAAAGAAAAATGTTTTGGTAATTTAGATATACAAGTAGGATATGCAATAAGACAAAAAAATAATAAAGAGTACTTATTGCCCATAATTTCTATAAGATGTTGGAAAGAGGCATAAAATATGGAAATAATAAAAACTATAATAATTGCATTAATATTAATGATTATTTTATTAGCAGTAGGAATTTTGTTTGGACAACAAATTATAAGTGGGTTTTCCCAAGTTCTTAAAATCGGAGAGAAAGAGTCACAGCCTAAAGCAGAAAAATTTACAACGGAAATAAGTAGTTTAGGAATAACAGAAGACACTAATATTTATGATAAATTAAAAATATTTATAGAAAATTTTAATTTAGATTATAAACATGAAACTTCTCACGAAGATCGTTGGGGAACATGCTTTGATGGGTCATGTCACATAAGCTATTATATTTATGATTATTCTTCATATCCATTTAATTTTTCATTTAAAGATAATATTTATTTAGTTGATCTTTTGAGAACTGCTAGAGAATCAGAAAAAGTATGGTTTAAAAAAATTAATAATAAAGATGCAAATGAAATATCAGAATGTTATATATCAAATTGTGATTTAAGTATTAATGAAAATGATTTTAGAAAGAATGATATAATTGTAAAAGTTCAAGACAGCCCATATAATAATAACTTCTTTCTTTTATATGTAAAAATTATATATATAGAAGAGGATGATTGGAATAATGTATATAATACATATAAGCCAGTTTTTATTATTTGTAGAGGCGAATAAATTATGAAAGGAGTTGAAAAAGAAACATTAGCAAATATAATTTGGGGCATTTTAGTAATAACAATTTTACTTTTAATAGCTATATTTATCTTTTCATCTTTATTAACAATTAAAATTTAAATAAAACGAAAATTAATATTAAATAAAATTTGTTATGGTGAAAAAATGACATTATCAAAGGAAGGCTTAATTTTAGTTATGGTATTTATATTAGGTTTAATATTTATTGTAATTTATCTTGTTGTTCAATCAAATATTTTATCTGGTGGCCTACAAACAGCAAACCCTCTCCCATGCGAAAATTGGCTAGGAAATTTAAAATGGCAAATTATAAAAGCCTTTGGCGGTACTCCGAGTTGTTAAGTTATGGTAAAAGAAGAAACAAAAAACACCTTATCATTGATATTAATTATTTTAACAATTGTAATTTTAATTTTTATTTTAATGGGCCTTCTTACAGGAAAACTATATGGAAGAGAATTTTGTCTCAGAATTTCAGAAAGATTAACTTTAAATATTATTGGTTGGAACTTGAGACCATTAGATAAAATTTGTGAAATGCTACCTATATAAAAGGTGTATAAATGACAGAAGTTGAAATGAAAGAAGAAACATTAATGACCCCAGCAACATTAATTATATTAATTATAACTATTTTATTGGGCTTATTTATTCTTTTATGGTTTGAATCAGGAAGAAGCGGAGCAATTGTTGTATCAAAAATAATATGCGGATTAATTTCTTTATTCCCGTTTGGAAATGCAATGTCAATTTTATTAAAATGCCCAGCATTAACAGGAGGATAAAAATGAAAGGAATAAATACAACATTATTAGTTATCTTTGGTGCAGTAATAATATTAGCTATTGCAATTGCATGGCCAGCAATAATTAAAGCAGCTAATTTAGAATCTGTTTTAATTACATTAAAATTAAATTGTGGTTTAGAAGGAAAAGAATGTTGTAGTGGTTTTTATTGTTTTGGTGGGCTTTCATGCATAGATGGAAAATGTTATGAACCTAAAATTTCAGTTGATTTTGATGATGATTTGCTTATTTATAATGAAACTGCTTTTAATGAATATTCTAACGAATGGTTGTTTGAGACAACTGGAAGCTGGAGAAGCGATATTAAACAAAATTTAAATAACATTGAAAAATTAAAAGAAGAATGCTATGGTGATTTTTCTGATTGTTCAGAGTGTGAATATTTTTATGGGTTTCAAAATAAAACAATTTCAATATTGAATAATCAGCCAATTGAATATTATTTTCCATGTGAATGTTATAACTGTGAAGGATGTATAGGTACTAATTGTGACAGATGTTTGGATTGTAATAAATACGGATATTTTAATCTTCCAAAGGGTATTCAATGTAAATCTCGTTTAGATGTATTTTATGCTGAAAATCTATCATTTTGTTATAAATGTGAAGGATGTGACCCAGGTGCTGAACCATTTTCTGATTCTTGTAAAAGATGTGAATTTTGCGAATCTGGAGAAACTAAAAGTTATGATGTTTTTGATTCGGGTAAGGGTATTTCTTGTAAGTTTTGTGGAAATTGGAATGGTACTACAGGAGAATCATGTTATAACTGCAAGAGACATGAAGCGTTTTTAGATAATTATAGATGTAAATATTGTAGAAAGGCAGAAAATCTTGATTGCTCGAAAAATACTAATTTTGCTTTTTGCGAATATTGGAAAAATGGTTTTGTAGAAGCAGCAGAAACCGGTGAATCTGTACCAATTATAACCGATATTCCGATAACACCAGAAAAAAAAGATGAATTTGAAAATTTAATTATAAATATTGCACGTACTTGTAATAAGGATAGAAGCGTTTATAAAAATTTAGATTATGGAATGAAACAATATTTTGGAGAAATTCCTTATATTTCTCCATATGAGGAAGACAGGCCAATAGTATTTACTGATGAAGATGGATATACATCATATTGGGATTGTGGTAAAAAAAATTTTGAAAACTGGATATCAAATGAGATCGTATTTGGTCATTATGATTTTGGAGCAACAAATTATTATTATAGTGTATATACAACTTATCATGGTAATCTTTTTATTTGCAGACAGCCTGTATTTGCAAATTCTGCAAATGATAATATTTTAGAAATTACAAGAAAATTAAGAGAATTAGATTTTACAAATAATAGTACTCTTCCTGGAAATATTACTGTATATTTAACTGGTATTTATATTGATTGGGCAGACAAATATAATAAAACATTTATTGTTGGACTAATAAATTTCACAAGTAGTTATTTATTAGATTTAAACAATCATAATCATGAAAAAAATGATCTTTCAAATGCGGTTATGACAGGAATACAACAATGGAATGTTTTAAATGAAAATTTTAAACCAGAAGCAGAAAAATTATGCAAATTGATTAATGAAAGTATTCCTGATGATTTAAAAAATTTTAGGGATTACATTATCCCAGAAAATTGCAATTATATAAATATAATTGATAAGAGATTAGATATTCCGGATACCTCGTATAGTTTTACATCAAATTGGTATCATTATTGGAATACTCAATCAATTTCTTTTTGTTTAGATGTTATTAAAAATAAAACTATAATTAATACATATGAGTGGGGTGGTGCTTATGATGAAAATAATTTTAATGTTTTTATTAAACCTGCATTTTTATATGTGCTTATATTTAATAAAGATTGTCCAAATGAATATGATGAATGTAAAGATGTAGTAGAAGATTATAAAAAACAATGTAATGATTATTATTATGAAAAATGTAAGGAAATAGAAATAAAATTAATACCAATTATTAGTGTTTTAAATCCTCATGATGAAAAGGCAGTACCGTGTCAACCTGTATAGGGTGAATAGAATATGGAAATATCGCTTAGAGTTATTTTAATTATATTTGCATTTATATTAGCTGTTTTAATTGTAGTTTTTTTCTCTCTTCAACTTTTTGGCTTTCAACCAATTTCTCTTTTAGGAGGAGAAAAAGTTGGAGAACTTAAATCAGCGTCATCTGTAGTTTCAGAATCTTTATTAAACTTTAAAACAGAAGATTATAGTTATTTAGATACATCAGGAATGATAGTGTTTCCAGGAGAATATCCTGTTGATGCAAGTAAATATTTTTCTTTATATCCTATTGAAATGAAAAAATGGGAGATAACAGAATGTGCAAAGTGTGACAGAATGAGTAATGATCCAAGTAATTTTTATTATAATTATTATATTTGTAATTTTATATACGTACAAGGAGATTTACTTTGTGGTGCTTCTGTAAATGATCCAAGTAATTATTATTTTCTTTGTAAATATGATTCAAAAGAAGGCAGTGGAGATTATCCACTATATCATAATTTAACATGTTTTTACGAAGATACTTCACAACAACCAGAACTTTGTAAAAAATTAGAAACTTGCATGAAAAAATTAGCAGCAGGAATAGATTCAACATGTGTAGTAGATGAAATTTTAGATATGGGCTATTATTATGTTGATGGTCATGTAATAAATCAAGGACTTGACATTGTTAATAATATTAGAAATACTATTAAAAAATGTAAAATTTCTTTAACACAAAAGTTAAATGAAGATATAGAACAAAAAATTTGTAATTTTGAAAATAGAAATTTTATAATTGATAATAATATTGATCCATCTGATTTTTTCTCGTTTTCTAAATCAGTTTTTTATCCAATATGCGGAAAAGGTGGATTTGGTGAGTTAGATTATATTTATTACTATTATCCTTATGGTACACACAGGAGCCTTATAAGAGATGAAAATATACCAGCAAAATTAAAACTTGTAATGGGAAATTTTAGACCGCGTAATTGTAATTTTACTTTATTTTTATGTTCTCAAGTACCATTTGCAGAGGATGAAGATGATTCAACAATGAAAATATATGAATTTTTTAGAGATTGGAATCCTACTATGTTATATAAAAACATTACATGTAATAACTTTCAATCACCATACTCTTCACTTAATTTTTTATATAATACTTATCGTATAGAATTAGATGATGCTTATTCACCAGAAGATATAGTTAATTCTATAGAAACCGGATTATATGCATGGACTTTTATAAATGGAGAAAATTTTAATGGAACTATACCTTGGAATTATACATTTTGTACATTTTGTGGCTTTACTTGGAAAGAAGAAAATATAAATCCGATGAATTTGAATATATGTGATTGGACTGATCGCAGGTGGAATAAAATTAGTATAGATTGTAGTCGTGGAAGAAATAAAAATATGTGTGATGGAACTCTTTCGATAAGTGTTTTCATTAGTGGTTGGAATAGCTGGACGAACCTAGAGCCAGTTTTTAATGTATATGTTTGGGATGATAAATAGAGGTGTAATTAAAATGAAAGCAACAATTTCAGTTGAAATGCTTGTAATGGTAGTTTTTCTTATAATAATTATAGCAGTTCTGTTTGGGCTAATTAATCCATCAATATCACAAAAAATGGAAACATCAAAACCACCTGAGGGCTGTGAAACAAACAATGATTGCATAAATTCAGAATTTGGATACAAATGTATGAATATAGAAAATAAAGGATGGAAATGTGGTTGCATTTCAAATGGTGATTGTACTGATAATAAAATTTGCAAAAACAATGTTTGTAGTTGATTAAAATGAAAAAGAAACACGGAATTTCAATAGTTTATGGAATAATTATTGTATTAATAGTTATGGCAATTATATTCATGTTAATTTATTTAGGATATAATAATTTAAAAGTCCTTATATCTAAAAATTTATAGGTGAAAATATGCCAACAACAGTAGTAAATATATTACTTATAATAATTATTTTTGTTATTGCATTAGCATTTATTTTTTTATTTATAAGTTCACCAATATCAACTGGAGAATCTACCACAGATGCACAAGCAAAAATAGCTAGTAACTGCAAGGCTTGGATAGAAACCAAATGTAGTGATACATATTATAATAATAATTTAAAAACATATTGTGAAAAACTTTATGGCGAAGCTCAAGCAAAGGATAGATGTAAAGTATTTTGTGGATGTTAAAATGGGGGGATAAAAATGAAAGGCATATCAGATCAAGTTTTAATGTTTGTAATAGCAATAATTATAGTTTCAATAATTTTAATTATAGCAATAATTTTTTTAAGTGGAGGAAAAACCGGGGGAGAGCAAGGTCTTCTTAGTGCTGCAGCTCAACAATGTTGTGCAGAATATAAAGCTTGTATAGCACGCGGAGGAACGGACTGTCAAAATATTAACTGTAGATTTCCAAACGGAACAATAACAAGCGCCTATACACTTATAAAGACATATTCTGGGCAATATCCGAGTGATTATTGTAAATAAGTGAATAAAATGAAAGGCAGTTTAGAATTTGAACAAAGAATGATTTTTGGAATTATATTATTTATTTTAATAGCAGCAATATTATTAAGAGTTTCTACATCTCCTGAATGTGATATGTATGCAAATGAAACAGCAAAAGAATTAAGGGATGCAATAAATGAAGTTGCAAGTGATAATTTTCCATCTTGGAATCAAAATTTCCCTCCATCAGATGAAAATAAAGATTTTTACAAACCCGTAATTATAAAACTCTGTGAGAAAAAAATCGGTTGGGCAGGAGCAGCGTTATCTGCAGCAATTCCAACATATCAGATTTTTTATGAATCATTCCCCGAAGCTCCAGCATGGGCTGCCTGGGATGAGTCATATCCATTTTCAGGTGGAGCTGCAAACGCATTATTGAATTATGCAATTATTAAGTATGGTCCAAAAATTGGAAAAGGTATTGGAAAAGGAATTAAAGCAACTTATAAAATTGGTACTAAAGTAGCTAAATATGGTTTTAAAGAAGTTTATAAAACGTCAAAATTAAATAATTTTTTTAATAAAGTAAAAACTGAAGGATTTATAAAAGCAGTTTTAAAAAAACCAGAAATTGAAGAAAAGAGTATAAAAGAAGCATTTGAGAAATTTCTTTCTCAAGATTATAAACAGGCAGCAAGACAAGGAGATCATATAATATTTCAAAAGGCTTTAATGGAACAGGAACAAAATATAGAAATATATAAAGCTGGTGGTACTATAGAAAATGCATTAGTTGATACACCAGAAGGAAAAAAATTTATAATTACTAGAGAAAATATAAATGCATACAAGCTTATATATGATTCTGCAAACTCAGAAACACAAAAAATTTTAGATAAATATTTTTATGTACCAAGCAAATTTCAAAAAATTGAAAACTTTAAATGGAAAATTTTTAATGTTAAACAAACAATAGGAAAACTGTGGCGTGGATCATTTCTAGGAAAAACTACATCTACCTTGAAAGAAAAATATTATAATTTTAAAAAAAGCGTATATAAAGCTTTTGGTCGGGATATTTCTAATTTAGAAGCTGCAAAAACAGCTGAAATTTATAAAGTTAGATGCTATGCTGATCCTGAATGGTGTAGAAAATTATTAATAGAGAGTTGGGATGATGCTGATATTGGAACCGTAATGTCTCAAATAGCAAAACATAAAGTGGAAAAAGGAAAGTTTACTGATGCAGAAATGTTTAAGTTTATGGAAGAACATGAAAAATGGATAAGAATAAATGAAGAAGTAGAAACTATAATTTCATATGATAAAGCTAATGATGTTAATATGAGAATAAAAGATTTATTTAAAGAAGCTGATACTATCCGAACAGATGAGGAGTATGAGGCTTTAATGAACAAGTTAGATAAAATAGAGAAACCAGACGATAAGTTTATAAGTGAACTACAAGATACTACATTTAAAGGCTATAGTCAGCAAGAAATTAAAGAAATTTTAATAATAACAGATGCTGAGATAAAAAAAATACATGCAGAAAAAGTTGCAGCTAGTGGAAAAATCACATCTCCTGAATCTGCTGGACCCATCTTGTGGAGAGATAATCCATTAAGATATGCTTTAAATGATATAAGTTCAAATGGAATAACTACAAAAGATAATTGGAATAACCTTTATACTACCTTTTCAACAAAGGAAGAAATTTCAACTTTTTTTGCAAAAAGAATAGTAGAAAATGAAGATCAGTTAAAAAATTTAATTGAGAAAAAAGCAAAGGGTTATTTCTTTGTTAAATTAGGACGTGTTTATCCTACACTTTTATTTACAAAGCCAGGCGCTCCTTTAATTCCAGGAGGAGCATATTTTTCAAGAATAGTTGAAGATGAATTAAACAAATATTGTACATCAGGAGCAATATGTTTTACTTTAGGATCAAATGTATATTCCTATCCGCTTAATGAAGAAGCAACAAGATATGCAATAAGGTTATGGCGACCTAATCCGAGTGTAGAACAGAGACAACCTATTTTTATACAAACAGGCTGGTTTTATCCTAGTATAGAAGAGCATCCTAGATTTTATACAGTAAGTCCATGCTTTGGATATGCTAAAGTCTGGAAATCAGGACAGAATATATTTATTAGTTTTGATGTTGATCCGACAACAGGACAAACTAAAAAATGTAAAGTTCTTGATGAAAATGGAAAAGAAAAAGATGTTGCTAATTATTGTTATGCCTCATTTAATGATGTTTGGGGTTCTAATTATAATAATTTAGAAACCGGTACTGGAACAGCATGGCTTAGTGACGGTGCAATAGCTGCTCATATTATAGGAATTTTCGTTGGTTGTGCTGCATCAACTGTGGGTTATCAACAATGTGTTCAGATAGCAACACTTGCAGATGAAGGAGCATTATCTGTGGCAGCAACTACAGCCGCTTATAGTGGAGATAAAGATTGGGGTTATTGGACATATTATAAAGCTTCAGATGCTATAGATCTTTTAGATATAGCTGGAAGTCTTGGAAGTAAGGGAGCAGTAAAAGCTATAACTACTGCACAAAAGTATTTACCAGACTTATCTGTTTATGTTCAGGCATTAGGAGATGCAGCTATGGGGTGGCCAAAAAGAGGGCTTGATAAAGTAAAACCATTAAATGAAGATGATATTTATAGAAGTTTAGGACAATGTATTTGGAGTAGTGAATAATTTTATAAATTAAATAAAATATAAAATATTAAAAGGTGATAAAATGAAGGGTTTAGAACTTCCAATAAATTTAATTATCATAATTATAATTGCCGGAGTAATTCTTTTAGCACTACTTTATTTATTTACAAATGCATGGCAAAGTGGTGGAGGCGGAGTTCAAAGTGAAAATGTTTTTAGAAGCTTATGTCAAAAATTTGTTACACAGTATAATTGTGATACAAGTAAAATAAGCCAAGTAAGTTTAACTATTTCAGGAAAGACTTATTCTTTATCTACAGAATGTAGTAGCAGGGGAGTTTCTGGTGATGCCTGCGCAAGAGCATGCGGCTGTTTAATTTAAATATTTAAAGTAATCCTTTGTGTTAAATTTAATTGTATAATTGGTTGATATACTGAAATTAAAATATTACATTTATTATTTTCACATTTTTCTGTAGTTATAGTTATTTTATTTTCATCATTTCCTTCATAAAATAAATTTAAATTTTTTATTTTTGTACTATCAACTTTTGAAAGAGCAATTATGGAATTTTTTGCAATTTCAAAATCATTTCTTGCAGAATATGCATAATCATTTCTTAAAATTATATTTTTTTCTTCACTTGCTGTTTGAGAAATTAAAATAAAAATTGTTATAGTAGCTACTATCATAAAAATTATACTTGAAACTTGTAAAATTGCACCTTTCATTTTATTCACCCAGGCTCTATAACATATAAAATAAGCTTATAATCAATATTTGGAATAAATACATATTTGACGTTATAAATTTTATATTTCATAAAAATTTGTGATGGATTATTTTCTGCAATAATTATTGCTCCTCCAGGTGACTCCCAAGTTAAAATATATTTAGATTTTATCCAATTATTAATTTCATTCAATAATTTTTTACCAATTTCTTCACATGTAATTTCTTTATTATTTATTTTAATCTTATTATTTTCATTACTACAATTTACTTTTTGTAAGCTTGCAATTGTAAATAATTCAGAAAATTTAATATTTATATTCTCATCAGTATAATTTGTCTCTAAAACAAGATTAATAACGTTTTGATATAATGTTGGAAGATTAATACCATGTACTGTTAGAGTAATTTCTTTCTTACCACCAATTTCTGAAATTTGATACATATAAATAATAATTCCAGCAGTAATAAAAGTAACCCCTATTAAAAACAATAATGCTAATAGCATTGCGAGTAAAGTTACACCTTTCATTTTAGATCACATACTTTAACAGTAATTTCTTTTTGATTTATATTTCCATCATCCAGTATAAGTACAGGTAGAATATATTTGCCTATCTTATCTCCTGAGCAATATTTACTTTGCGGAATTGAATATTTATAATCATCTATCTGTATTTCGGTTATTTTACTCTTATCTGTTATAAAACAATTTTCAAGATTCAAATTATCTAATTTTGTTTTATTCAAAATTCCTTGATATATTATATTGTTTTCTTCATACGCAGCACATTTTGAAGAAATAAACATATACCCTATATCTTGAGCTTCTCTATTTAATTGATTTACATCAAAAATTAAATTTAAATTTATTAAATTAAATAAAATAGCTAAAATAGCTAAAATAGTATATCCTAAAGTAACAATATTTATTAGTAACTCGCTTAAATCCCATTGGCCCTTCATTTATACTACCTTATTTGTATTCAAATTTTATAATATCATAACCATATAATTTTCCTTTAGTAATATACAAATATTTGGTTTTACTTCCTGTTTGAATTGTAATAGGCATTAATGAAAAATTATAATCAAAAGTAAAATTAAAACTCTCTTTTGTTTTAAAAATATCAGAAGATTCAATTAATAAATACATATGACGATTTCCATCAGCAGATGGATCATATATAAATGAATTCGCGTTTCCCATTGAAGCAATATTATTTTCATCAATCCAGCATCCGCCAGTAATATAATCTAATTTAAATGGAGTATTATTTTCTGTTTTTTGAGAAGAATTACCAGATAAATTTCCAGTACCTATTACTATACTCCAACCTTTTTTAATTTTATAACTACAAAACTGTGAGCCCCACTGACAATCTTTTAAACAAAAATAAGCATGATACCATTGGTTAACATCTTTAAATGACTCATTTTTTTCACATTTTAAATTCCCATTTTCGTCATAAATTCTTAAAGTTAAGTTTATTGTAGTTGGAAAGCCGATTGAAAAATTACTTATTATAGCTTCTGGATAGAAATCGCAATCTTTAGGGACTGTAAAATTTACATATCCATTATATCCAACCATCATTATATTTCCTTTACTATAAACAGTTATTTTTGATGTTATTGGAATTAATAATTTTGCTTGAAAATCCCCTGGGAACGAACTAGCCTGAGAGACGTATGTTACTATTTGCTGCCCTAAGTATTTTGGATGAAATTCAGCAGCAGAAGATAAAATCGGCATAAAAATTAATTTACTTCCTGCTAATAAAATTATTACAGATAAAATTACGCATACAAAAAATAACATAAAACTTGTCATTAACGATATTCCACGCATATTTTAACTTATTAGTTCATTTAAATAAAAACCTTTGCATTTAAATGAAAATATTTAAATATTTTTCGTTATATATTATCTATATGTCACTTTTCAAAAAGAATTATGAAATAAAATCTGACAATAATATTATTGTTGCATGTTTTTATAAGGATATTACAAACGCTGACGGAACAAAAAATAATGAATCAATTGAATTAATTAATAAAAAATTTTTACCAAAAATTGAGGAAGAATATGTAGAGTGTTTATCTAACGATAAGAATAATGGAAAAATCTTTAATAATTTACTAAAAAAATTTAATAAATTTTATGAACAACTTGACGATGAAAATATTGATGTTAAAGAATTTACCAAAGTATTTAAAAAAGAATCTTTAGATAACTTTATACCTAATTTTTATGGTTTGAGTAAAGAATTTTGTCAAAATAGATTTGGTAATGTTTTTATATGTATAAATTCAGAAAGAGATGTTGATCCTTGTGCTAAGGCAATCTCAAAAGCTTTTATAGAAAATCATAATTTTACTAAAGAATTTGCTTCTTTATTACAAACTCCAGAGCAAGAAACAAAGCCAACTTTAAAAGATAATTTAAAAGAAGGTGCTTCTCGAGCAGGATTAAAGGTTTTAGAAAAAGCCGTTCCTTTTGGAGGAATAATAGCTGGTGTAATAGAATATAAATCTAACAAAGAATATTATGATTTTTGTAGTAAATTATATACATATGTGGCAGGTTGGTCATTTTATCCAGTTTTGGAATTAAATAAAATTCAGTATTATGTAAAAAAATTATAAAAAAACTATCTTTATATATTTAAAATATTTTCAATTTATTTATGCTTGAAAAATTTAAAAAAATATATAACGGAAAATATGGTATAATTTTACAAATAATATTAGGAGCAATTTCAGCATATATTATATATTTCTTTATACTTGCAAACATTTTTCATACAGATGCTGTATTCTCATCAGTTTTTTCAAATAGTATGATTCCTGTATTTTTTCGAGGAGATTTAATGATAGTTTATAATGATGGAAATTTTAAAATTGGAGACATAGTTGTTTATGAATCAAACTTTTTCCCACACCCAATAATTCATAGAATTATAGCAATAGAAGATGGAAAATATATAACAAAAGGAGATAATAATTTAATTAAAGACCCGTATCCAATAACAAAAGAACAAATTAAAGGAAAAGTTATATTTAAATTTCCTCTTTTAGGTTATGTTAAAATATTTGCAGAAGAAGGATTAAACTTTATAAGGTGAAAAAATGCCAGAGTTTTGTGAAGATTGTGGCTCATTAATGCTACCAACTAAAAAAAATGGAAAAGTTGTATTTATATGTAAAAAATGTAAAAAAGAAAAAGAATGTAAAGAGGAATCTCATAAATTATCTTCAAAAATAAAAGGAAAAGAAAATAATATAATAATTGAAGATAAAAAAGAATCAATTGCATTGCCAACTGTAAAAACAAAATGCCCAAAATGTGGGTATGAAGAGGCTTATTGGTGGCAAAGACAAATGAGAGCAGCAGATGAACCACCAACAACATTTTTTAAATGTAAAAAATGTGGGCATACTTGGAGAGAATATTGAGCGAAATCTTTATAAATTAAAAAACTAATTAAGTTTTAGAGGATATCCGAAATTCAGATATAAGGTCTTCGGACTTTATATCAGAACAATCTGCTATTGCAGATGTTTCAAAGAATTCGGACCTCAGATTTCAAATTTCTGTGATTTAAATGTTCTGGAAGAAAAAAATAGAAAAGAAATGTAATTCTTGCGGAAAAAAGATCGATGAAAACTGGAATTATTGTCCTTTTTGTGGAATTAATTTAAAAAATGAGCAAGTGCCAAAAATAAATTTTAAACCATTTCCAGGCGGATTTTCTATTTCAATAATTAGCGGACCAATTCAAAGTACTTCTTTAAAAGGAATGCAAATTGAAGAAAAATCAATAGAAAGAAAAATTCCAAGAAAAATAAAAGAAACAAAAGAACCAAAATTAGAAATAAAAACTTCTTCGAATCAAAAAATATATATTATTCATTTACCGAAGGATATAAAAATGAATGATATTGAAATAACACGTCTTCCTAATTCAATAGAAATACGTGCTTTCTATAATGATTTACAATATTTTAAAATAATTGAAATTCCTCAAAACAAAAGAATTATTAAAAAAGAATTATCAGAAGGAAAATTAATGCTTTTTGTTGAATAATATGTTAAAGAATAATTCAAAATCTATAAAACTTTTAGCTTTATCTGCTTTATTAAATGATTTAGGTTCAGATGCTATAAAACCATTTTGGCCATTTTTTGTTACAAGTATTATAGGTGCACCAGCAACAATTTTAGGAATTTTAGATGGTTTTGGAGAAGCAATATCTTATGGTATAAGATGGCCTGCAGGATGGTTTTCTGATAAATATAAAAAAAGAAAAATATTAGTTTGGTTAGGTTATTTACTTGCTGGAATTTCAAGAATAGGTTATTCAATATCTTCAAATGTTTCACAATTATTTCTATTTAAGGCAATGGATAGAATGGGAAAATTAAGAGATCCACCAAGAGATGCATTGTTATCAAGTTATATAAATAAAAAAGAAAGAGGAAAAGCATTTGGAATATTAACAGCAGCTGATAACTTTGGAGCAATGCTTGCTCCTTTATTTGGCTTATTAGTTTTTTCTATTTTAAGTTATAGAGGTTTATTTTTTGTTGCTGCATTCCCTAGTCTAGTAGGTTCAATTTTAATTTTATATTTTATAAAAGAAAAAAATAAAAAATTAAAAAACATTAAAAAAGTTAAAGTTAAGCTAACAGGAAATTTTAAGAGATTTGTTTTTTCCACAATAATATTTGCTTTAAGTTGGATTTCTATTTCTTTTGCTATTTTATATTCAAATGAAAAGGGCATTGATACAATTTATACGCCATTTTTATTATTTGTTTATTCAGGTGGTGCTGTTATAGGAAGTTATGTTTTTGGAAAACTTTCAGATAATATCGGAAGAAAAAACAGCTTATTTTTATCTTATTTATTACATATAATAACTTTATTTGCTTTC
Source organism: Candidatus Aenigmatarchaeota archaeon (assembly GCA_018920255.1). Lineage (GTDB taxonomy): Archaea > Aenigmatarchaeota > Aenigmatarchaeia > Aenigmatarchaeales > JAHLMR01 > JAHLMR01. The sequence goes on from JAHLMR010000003.1 coordinate 28,220, forward strand.
TTTAGTATTTATGAAATTAGTGTTTCATATTTTATATTTCTTATTTTGTTTGCAATTTGTGGAGTAGTTTTTGGTTCAATTACTACATTACAATCAGCATTTGTCATTGATTTAATAAAAAAAGAAAGAAGAGCAGAAGCAAGCGGAATTTTTAGTACATTTTTTGGTATTTCATCATTTTTTGCTTCTTCTTTAGCAGGTCTTTTCTGGGATTTATTTTCTCCCCAAATTACGTTTGGAATCGCTGGATTTTTTGGATTTTTAGGTTTAATTTTATTTAGTTTATTAGTTAAATAGAAATCTTTAAATATTATTTTATTTTAATATTTGAAGATTTAAATGCCAGAGTTTTGTAAATGTGGTGGGCTATTAGTTCCAACAAAAAAAGGTAAAAAAATAATATTAGTGTGCAGAAAATGCAATAAAAAAATAACAAAATTTAAGAAATCAAGTGAAAAAATATTTGAAACAGAAATAAAAAAAATACAACCAGTAATAGTAGTTGAAAAAAAGAAACAAATAGAGGACGTTTTGCCAAAAATAAATATTGAATGCCCAAAATGTAAAAATAAAGAGGCTTATTGGTGGGTTCAACAAGCAAGTGTTGAGGAAGAAAAAAATATTAGATTCTATAAATGCACTAAATGCAAGTACACCTGGAGAGAAGAAGAATAATATTTCTTATTCTGTTAACCGAAAGATTTAAATAGTATTGAATATATATTTATTATTAAGAGGTGGTAAATTTATGAAAGATGTAAAAATACAGCCACATAAAGTAGATGAATGGATTAGTAGTATACCAGAAAAAAGAGAAATTTATATTCCATTTAATGGATATGTAAAAGATCCTGTAGAAGTTTATTTAAAAGAAGATGAAAAAAAATTTATATCAATTGATCCTAATTCTGAATTAAATAGATTATATTCCGGAAAGATTCGTTCTCCAATGAATGGAGATTGTTATGCTTTTTTTAGTTCAAATGAATTAAATAATGAAATAAAAAAATTATATAAAGAAGTATATAATTTATTATCCTCAGCTGAAAAATTAAATAGTTATGCTAGTGAAGTTTTAGCTTCAGAACAAGTGTGGAATATAACAAATCCAATAAAGAACCTTGAAATTGAAATATATAACAAAACCCACAGTGACATGTTTCAAAACCCTCAAATAGCATATTATGTATTAAGAGAAGGTAAAGTATCAAAAAGATTTACAGGTATTCCTACAAATTGTTCTTTAGTAAATGAAGGTATATTTTGTGTTGTAGTTCCAGAAAAAATCGAAAATCATGTAAAGGGAGCAAATATTTATTATAATTCAAAACTAGTTGAAGTATTGGGCAACATATAAAATCAATAATTCCCCTTTTTCTAATTAAGCCCTACCTAAGCTCTCTCCTAAAACAATTCCTGTTGCAATAAGATGAGCAACTCTAACTGGTTCTGGAATAAATGCGCGTGTTGAAGAAAGTTTAATAATTTTTTCTGCAATATCGTTCGTACATCCATAAAATTGATAAAAAACTTTTCCATATCTTTTATCTTTAAGAGGTTTTACTTTAGTTAAATAAACATCTCCTGCAGCTTTTACACATTCCATACCTTTTTCATATTTATTAATTTTAGCTAATGCTTTTAAAAAATAATCAAAATTTGGTTTTTTTCTATTAATAACAATTACAGGTAATTTTGTTTTTTCTGAAATATTTTTTATATTTACAATATTAAATCCTGCAAACGTTATTCCATCTAACATTAATACTCTAAGCTGTCCTTTATGTTTTGTTTCATTAGTCATTTTTATTATTTTTTCTTCTGCATCATTCCCATCAATTTCAATTTCTTCCTTTAAAACTCCGTCAATAAATTCTCCACCGCGAAAAATAACTCCAATTAAAATATCTTTACCCTTTCTTTTAAATTCAAAAGGACCATCATCGATTGCAAGAATTCTTATTTCAGGCTTTATTGTTTTTAAAATAAAAATCACTTATTCTACTTGTTTATTAAATTCTGATTTAAATTCATCACATTGTGCAATAATTCTTTCGCATGCATTGCGTATTAAATTTCTAGGATTTTTTCCAATAACTAATAATTCAGGTTCTGCTAAAAAAGGATGTTCTTGATTTGCAGCAGCATCTCCACCTTCTTCCCGAATTGCTTTTGCAAGTAAAAAAGGAAATGTTAATGTTGCACCAGATATTCTTAATTTTAGCTTTTCTTTATCTTCCTCTAAAATTGTAATATTCATTTAATCACCAAAAAAATATATGTATAGAAGATATTTAAATTTTTTTAAAGCTCTAATTCATCTAAATTTATAATTGGTTTTTTAAATTGTATAGCATCTTCTATTGCAATTCTTGGGCATGCTGTATTTATTAAACATTCTATTTTTTCAGGTATTTTTTCAGGCTTTATTTCATTCATAGCTAAAATATATGCTTCTTTTCCAGATTCCTTTAATTTCTTTAAAATTTCTTTTGCTTTTTTGATATTGTTTTGACCTATTTTAGTTGAAACTATAATTCCAAAAACCTTTGCATCTTTAGAAAGTGATTTTGCAATTATTCTTTGTTTTTTAATTTTTTCTGTAATATCAGATAAATCTTCTAATTTTCCAGTTTCAACATTTAAACAAAATACAGGTTTATTTATTTTAATAGAAACTCCTAAAGGATGAAATTTTCCAGAGCCAATAAAAAGATAGCAATCAACAGCATTTTTTATTTCTTCTGCTGCTTCTATATTACATCCTAAAATTTGTCCAGGATAAAGATTTTTAGATTTTCCAATAAAAACATTTTTTTCATTTTCTTCTAAACATTTTTTTATATCATTAAGATAATCTAAAAACTGGACAGAAGTTAACAGTCCAATGTTTTTATAATTTTTAATTAAATGTAAATTTTTCTTAAGTAAGGATATTATTTCTATTTTTTCTCTCATTTCAAGATATTTTACTTTTATTTTAGTATTAACAATTTTAGAATGTCCTAAATGTATTATTTCATTACAACCTAAAGTTTTTGCTTCATATTCTGGAATATCACATGCACCATAACATGGTTCACACCAAATTATTTCAACATCTTCTTTTTTTGCAAATTCAAGTACTTTTTTCTTAAATCCTTCTGGAAATTGAAGTAATTTCATTTAATCATCCTAAATAATTAAAAATTTTTTCACATTTTGATTTATAAATACAACTTTCACATTTTTCTTCATGTTTAGGCATTTTATCAACTTTTAATTTACCTTCATTATATAACCTTTCATTTAACGTTAAGTTATTGTTATACATACTAAATGAATAATTACATTCACCTAATCTAAATTCGCATTTTGTTATTTTTCCACTCGGATATTTTTTTAATAATTCATTAAATTCAGATTTATTTTTAATATTTTTTTTAGCAAATCTTTTATTATTTTCTTCTTCAATCTTTTCTTCTATTGTTATTGAAATATTAAAATTATTGTTAATATTACACTTTAATTCTGGAAATAAATTTTCTATAATTTCATTTAAATTTTTTGAGTTTAGATATTTTTTCATAAATTACTTTAATAAAGAAAAGAATTTAAAATTTTATTTTATAAATTCATGTAAAAAATTTAACCAATTAAAAACTTCAAGCATCATTAAAATTTTCCAAACAAACGGTATTAATATAAGAATAGCAAGAATTAATAAAAGAGATTTTAATCCTCCAGCAGCACCCTCTTCTTTAAAACCAAATAAAATTCCAATAAAAATTCCACCAATATGCGCAATATATGCTATTTCAGATTTTATTCCAGTAGAAATCACAATAATAAAATTCATTACATTATAAAAAGAATATAATAATGCAACTAAAATTACAGGCACTGGTATTATATATGGAAAAGAAATAAATTCAAGTGGTTTAATAAGCATAGCTGTGCCAAGCAATCCAAAAATACCAGCAGATGCTCCTATTGTAGGAACATTCCAAGGCATAAATCTAAAATATTGGGCAGCTAAAACTGTAATATTTCCAAAAATAGCAGATAAAATAAATATTAATAAAAATTTCTTTTTTCCAAGATTTTCTTCTATAATATTTCCAAAGAAAAATAACGCTATCATATTAAAAATAAAATGATCTAACCCCCCATGAAGAAAAATATTAGTAAATATTGTCCACCATTTTCCACTTAAAAAAGAATATCCACTAAAACCATAATTTATAAAAAATAATTCTAATGCATAACTGCCTTTTGTATATACAATATAAATTTCATAGATAAAAACAAGGGTAAATATAATTATTAATGTTAAAGTTAAAGAGATTTTAATATTTGGTAACATATATATAATTTAAATTTTTAAAATTTAAATTAGGTGTTTGCTTGCCAGATATGAGATTTTTTCCATATACTCCAAGAAAATATCAAGAAAAAGTTATAGAATTAATTCAAAGAGAAATTGAAGGAAATAAAAATATTTGTATCCATGCAACCAGCGGTTTTGGAAAAACAATATCAATTCTTTCTGCTCTTCTTCCTTATGTTGAGAGTTCTGGAATTAGAATAATTTGGGCAGTAAAAACAGGAAATCAAACAGACAGACCAATTGAAGAATTAAAAATTATTAATAAGAAATGTGCATCAGGTTTTTTTGGTTTTTCTTTTAGAGGAAAAAAAGATATGTGTTTATTAGGAAAAAAATATGGAAAAAATCTTACTTATGATGATATTCATTATATTTGTAAACACATGCAAGGAGAATGTAAATATGCAAAAAATATTAATAAATTTAAAGAAATAGAAGAAAAAATTTTAAAACAACCTTTATGTTATTCAGAAATATTAAAAATTTGTAAAAAATATAATATATGTCCATATAAAATTCAATACATAATTTCAGAGTTTGCTGATATAATTAGTGCAAACTATAATTATATTTTAAATGATTTTGAAATGTTACCCATAACAGATGACAGACCTAAAATTTTAGTTGTTGATGAAGCTCATAATCTTCAAAATATTAATATTAAATCTTTTATAATTTCTTATAAAACTTTAAAAAAAGCATTTGGAGAATTAGAAGATTTTTTTGAAAATAAAAACAAAAAGATTTTTAATTTTTTAAAAGAATTTGAAGAATACATTAATTCTATTTCAAATAAATTTGAAGAAGAAATAGAAATTAATAAACAGGAAATATTAACATTATGCAACAATGAAATCTTAGAAGAATTAAAAGAATATGGTATGGCTGTGAGAGCAGAAAGATTAAGATCTGGTAAACCGCCAAGATCATCTATATACAGATTATATTTATTTTTCTCAGCGATATTAGCTTCAATAAACCAAGATGGAATAGTATTAATTGCGTTTAAAGATAAGGGAAAAGAAAACAAACAACAAATTTATTTTGAAATATTCGACATGAGAGCAGAAGAGGTTTTAAAGGAAAAATGGAAAAATTATAATGCAAGAATATTTTGTTCAGGTACTTTAACTCCAATAGATGCTTTTGCAGATATATGCGGATTAGAAAATTACAGTTCATGTCAAATACCTTCTATTTATACCTCAAAAAATATTCTTCCTTTAATTACAAATGGTTTAACAACAAAAGGAGCAGAATTAGAAGAAAAAATGAAAAAAGCATATGTTGAAAATATATTAAAATTTGTTAAAAATTTACAAACAAACATTGCAATATTTTGTGCAAGTTATAGAATTCAAAATAATTTAATAGAAGAAGGATTAGTTGAAAGAATTAATGAATTAAATAGAGAAGTTTTTGTTGAAGAGAGTAAAATATCAGGAATAGAAGGAAGAGAGATCCTAATTAAATTTAAGAAAAAAAGTAAAGATAAAAATAAAGCAGTTTTAATAGCTCCACTTGGAGGAAGATTTGGAGAAGGAGTAGATTTTCCTAATGGTGAATTAGGTGGAATATATATTGTAGGTATACCGTTTGATAAGATTTGTGCAAGAACAAATGCATATTTAAATTATTATAAATCACTTTATGGTCCATCTTTAGGAAGATATTATGGCTATATTCTTCCTGCATTAAAAAAAGCATCTCAGGCTATTGGAAGAGGCTTAAGAAGCGAAAATGATAGATGTATTGTAATTTTAGGAGATCAAAGATTTGCAGAACCAAGATTTTTTAAACTTCTTCCTGATTATGTAAGATATAATGCTAAAATAATTAATTATGAAGAAATAGATAAAAATATAGAAGAATTTAAATTATGATAATTTTGAAATTTCTTTTAATGTTTTAATAAATATTTCAACCTCTTCTTCAGTGTTATAAAAATATAAAGATGCTCTACAAGTTCCATTTGCACGTTTAATTAAATTTGTATGTAGCGGCATTGCACAATGATGCCCGCTTCTTACTGCAATATTAGATAAGTTATTTAATAATCCAGCAACATCATGTGGATGCATATTTTTAAAATTAAATGGTATTACTCCAGTTCTGTTTTCAATATTTTTTGGTCCATAAATTTCTAAATTTGGTATATCATTCATTTTTTCAATAATATTTTTTGTAAGTTTTCTTTCATAATTTTCTATGTTTTTCATTCCAATTTTTTTAAGATATTTTATAGCTTCACCAGTACCAATTACTCCAGCAATATTTGGTGTTCCCGCTTCCCATTTATCAGGAAGTTTTGTAAAGAAATAATCATCTAATGTAACTTTTGTAATAATTCCACCACCTAATAATGCGGGTTCAAGTTTTTCTCCAAGTTCCTTTTTCATATATAATATTCCAATTCCTGTTGGGCCACAAAATTTATGAGCAGAGCAAGAAAAAAAGTCGCATCCAATTTTTTTAACATCAATTTCCATGTGCGGTGTGCTTTGTGCTCCATCTATATGAACAAGAGCATTATACCCCTTTGCAATTTTACATATTTTTTCAACAGGAGTTATAGAACCTAAAACATTAGATACATGAATTATTGTAACTAATTTTGCATCTTTACATGCTTTTTCAAAATCATCTAAATTAAAAATACCTTCTTCATTAGGCCTTATAATTTCTAATTCTATTCCATATAATTTTTTTAATCTTAACCAAGGTAAAAAATTGCTATGATGTTCTAACAATGTTGTTACTATTTTATCTCCTTTTTTTAAATATCCTGAAAAATAAAGAGAAAATGCAAGTTGATTAATAGATTCTGTTGTATTTTTTGTTATAAAAATTTCTTCTGATTTTGCATTTAAAAACCTTGCTATTTCATTATGAGCTTCCTCATATTTTTTAGAAGCAATTTCAGATAGTTTATGTATCCCTCTATGTATATTTGCACGATATTTTTCATAATATTCATTCATTGCAAAAATTACTTGATTTGGTGTTAATGTTGTTGCAGCATTATCAAAATAAATGACATTTGTATTTTTTAATACTGGAAAATCTTTTCTTATTACTTTAACATCCATAAAATAAAAGTTACTTAAAGATATTTAAAAATTATAAATATTTTAATAATTTATGGGCCTGTGGCTTAGCTTGGATTAGAGCGGCTGGCTTCGGAATTTTGAAGAAACCAGCAGGTCGGGGGTTCAAATCCCTCCAGGCCCGCCATTTTTATCTTCCAAATCTTCTTTCTCTTTTTTCGAATTCTTTTAAAACTTGTATAAAATCTTCTTTTGTAATTTCCGGCCACATTTTATCTAAGAAAAATAATTCTGAATATGCAGATTGCCATAAAAGAAAATTTGAAATACGTTTTTCACCACCAGTTCTAATTATTATGTCTGGATATGGAAGATTTCCAGTATAAAGAGCATTTCTTACAATTTCTTCATTTATATCCTTAATTTCTATTTTTCCACTTTTTACATCTTCAGAAACTTTTTTAACAGCATCAGTTATTTCTTCTTGTCCTCCATATGCTATAGCAAAATTTAAAATATAATTTGAATAATTCTTTGTTTTTTCCATAATTTTTAAAAATAAATTTTGAAGGTCTTTTGGTAATAATTCAATTCTTCCAATAATATTTATTTTTACTTTTTCTTTATGTACACTATTGTTATTATCCAAAATTTTTTTAAATTGTTCTCTAAATTCATTTAATATAAATTCTAATTCATTTTTAGGTCTAGAAAATAAATTTTGTATTGAAAGTGTATATAAAGTTACAATTTTAATTTTAAATTCTTTACACCATTCTAAAACTTCTTGAAGCTTTTTAGCACCATATTCATGTCCTTTCCATGGTTCTAGCATGAGACGTTTAGCAAACCTTCTATTTCCATCCATTATTATTGCAATATGTTGTATTTGCATAAATATCATTTAATTTTTTTATTTTTAAAATTTTATTTTTCTTTTAAAACTTCTTCTATAACAGCCCTAAATTCTTCTTCTTCAGCAGTTAAGTTATTTTCTCTTTCAAATGCATTTCCAATTCTATAATATCTGCATCCAAATATATAGGTAGGTACTGTATATTCAGGATTAAATTTTTTATATATTTCAATTTCAGAATTTGGTATATCTCCTTCTTTTGTTAAAGTAAGAAGATTATCCTTTGTATCTAAATCCCAATGATATGCAACAATTAATCCTTTATCAACATATTCTTTTGCTATTTTATCAAATGCAGGACCAGCCCAAGTGCAGTGAGGACAAAAGGATGTTGAAAACATTCTTATTATTGGCTTTCCGTTTTCTGTACAAATAGGGCCAGAGAAAATTTTAAATGATTTTATTTTACTAGTTTCATTTATTATACATGCTTCATTTGCAGAAAATGGGCAATTTTCTGGATGTTGTGGATCACATGTACCAAAAACAAAAAGATTATAAATTCCATAAACAGTATAAGCTCCTGTAACTATAAAAGTTATAGTAAAAATCCATGCAAAAAGTTCAAAATGTTTAAATAAAATTTTTGCAATTTTTGGATATTTTGGAAGAATTTTAGAAACTAAAGCAGTTTTTATTTTTTCATCAAAAGATGATTCACATGGTCTTAATGTAATTTTATATGCTATACATTTAAAAGATTCTTTTGCATATTCTCTATATTTTGCAGAAAATATTCCTAAAACTGCAAATATAAAAAAACTAATTATACAAAGCATTAAAAATCACTTAACCGCATGAACCACTTGTTTGCGAAACAGAGGATGATAATTTTTGATTACATTCTGTTGGCATTGTTAAAAATCCAGTACATACAGCAGTTTTATATGCTTCAGGTGATCTCGAACCAGAATATTGTTCATCATTAATAAAAACAGTTGGCGAACCTTGAACATTGTATTTTTGATTTAATTCATATTCTTCTTTAATTAAAGCTTCACCTTGTTCTGTTTTACATTTTTCAATTTCTGAAATAGATATATTTAATGCATTTGCTTTTTCTTTCCAACATGTTTCTATATTTTGAAGATTACATCCCGAATTAATCATATTAACATAATTCCAAAATTTTTCAATTCCATACAATTTATATATACAAATTTGTCTAATATCTTCATTTAATTCATTAATTCCATGCATAGAACATAATGTTCCATTTGCTATACAATAATTAGGATCGTTTCTTCCATAATTATAAATTACATAATGCGGTTCAAAATTTATCTTATTTTTAAATAAATCATAAACTACTTTTAAGCTATTTTCTGCTTGTTGTCCATATGGACAGAAAGACATTACAAAAAACTTTATTGTTGGCTTTTCAGTTTTTTTAGGAGAAAATTCAACATTACTTTGTGAATTCATTTTATTAATTTCTTCTATAGCACTATCTATATTAATTGGTTGTAAAAATAAATATTTTCCATCTTTTGTTATATATATTTTATATTCTTTTCCTTCTATGCTTATATTTAAAGCAATTAATCCACTTTCTTCTTTAGCATTTTCAAGTGTTGCTTTTATTCCAGAAGGAAGCATATAAGTATTAATAAAATTTAATGCCTTTGAACTTGCAAAGTTAGAAGTTGTAAAACTTGAAAATCCTTGAGTAAAAATACTTAAAATAAGTAAAAATATAAGAACACCAATAATAGCATAACTAATATAATTTTTATTATTAGTGATTTGTTTATTTTCTTCTTGTTTTGTTTCTGTCATTTTATTCACCTCTTTAACTTTGAAAGTATTAAATTTTAAATTATTTAAATCTTTTCTAAATCAAATTATTTTATTGTTTTACAACTTTAATAAACCCATCGTTTGCATTAACTTCAATTATATCTCCTGTTTTAATTTTTTCAATTTCAATCTTATCCATAAGTGGAATTCTAGCAATAATTGCGCCAACAGCAACAATTACATCACATTCTTTGTTTAAAATTGCAGCAGGAGCCACGTTATTTTTGGCAAGTCTATATAAAGTGTATGACCCAACAGTTGAACCTTTACCTGTAGGAAATACGAGGATTTTACCTGCAATGCATTTATTTTCAAGTTCATGTCCTTTTTCAATTACAATACCTGTATTTGGGTCAACACCACCAAAAAATGAAATTGGCTGATTTGTTACAAGTGCTTCTCCTTTTGCAAAACCAGGAAATATTATTCTCCCCTTTATTTCCATTTTCCAGTCACCGCAGCATCAATACACTTTTCAATCGTTCCAAATTTTGTTTTAAAATTATTTGTTCCGCGTCCATAAAAACATGCTTTTGATGAATTTGTTACAAGACATTTAAACCTTCCTTTAAGTGGTGCAACAGCCATGCATGTATCGCATACAATTTTAGCTCCAGATTTTTCAATTTTAGATGCCCAACCTTGTAACTCAGCTAATGTTTTAATTTGTCTTGCAGTAAATATCCAGGTTTCTACAGAAACTTTTTTTCCATCTAGCAATTTTGCAATTTTCTCTATTTCTTGTAAAGAACAATGAGGACATCCTATACCTACAAAATCTATTTCTCCTTCATCGTTTAATTCATCACGAGCATTTTTTAAATCAATTTCTTCAATATCTATTTTTTCATTTGGAATTTCAGTTTTATTAGGCGTAATATTTTCAATATGAAATAATGCTGTTCCTCCATAAGTTGCGATTGCAGCACTAAAACTTTTTAATTCTTCAAGATTTGCAGTTTTAATCCCACGAATAAACGGTATTTTATTTCCTGTTTTCTTTCCAATTGAAAATCCAAGTAAAGCCCAATCTTCATTTTCAATTTTTGTTCTCACATTTATAACAATTTGTGCATTTCTATTTTCATCTAAATGCAAACCAAAATTTGCAGTTTTTCCTGTTAGTGCAGCAGCAAGCGCAGAAGGTCCACCTTCACGATTTGTTTTTGCACCAAGCACAGAGTTTGCAAATGTTACTGCACTTGATTCTGACCAAGCAATATGTTGTCCTTTTAATGGTAAATTACCTACTAAATATGGTATACAAGTACATGAAGTAATTATTCCAAGTTTTTCAAATGCATCAATAACCATTTTTTGCTTTATTGCAAAATCTTCAGAAATATTTAATTCCTTCCATCGTTCAAGATCAATACCTGCAGGATTTAATGTTGTTAAAACCTTTACTTTTCCATCCCTTGCTAATTCCGATAGAAATTCTAAACCAGCATCACCTAAATTATGATAACTTACGCCAGCAACCTGCACCGATGCTACGTTAATTAGTCTATCTGCTCCATAAATTTTTCCAAGTGCAACAAGAATTTCCATTGCTCTTTTACATGCTTCACCGTGTTCTCCAGCAAGCATTGCTTCTTCTTCATGTGTTAAATACATCATTATCCCTGTAAATATTCTTTCATATTTACTTTTTTATAACTTTCTGGTTTAAATGATTTATCTTTTTTATCAAAAGGAATTGTTGCATCAATACCAACTTTACATGTAATTGCCTTTTTTCCTTCAGTTAAATCTGCGCTTGGATCAAGAGATGAACCAGGCTGATTTGGCATAATTATCATATCTTTATCTCCTTGAAATCTCGTCGCAATTGCCCATTCTACTGAAGCAGGATTGTCTATATCTATGTCATCGTCAATGACAACACAATGTTTTAATGAACTGTGACCTTTAAATGCTGCTTGAATTGCTTGTTTTCCGTCTTCCTCCTTTTCTTTATGAATTTGAATAATTGCATGAAGCCAATTTCCTCCACCAGAAGTTAATTGAACGTTTACACATTTACAAACTTTTGATACTTCATTAAAAATTGTTGGTTCTCGAGGCATTCCCATAAGATTTCTATGCTCGTTCAACCCAGGTAAAAGCGTTTGCCATATCGCATCTTTTCTATGAGTAATACAGGTTATTTCAATTATTGGCTGTTTTCGTATTTTATCATATGTTGTAGTTAAATCAAGAAAAGGACCTTCATCATGCATTTCTTTAGTAATTTTTCCTTCAAGTACAAATTCAGAATCTGCTGGTACATATAAATTAACTGTTTTACATTTTACAAGCGGTGTTGGTTCTATTGCATTAGCAAGATAAAATTCATCCACCCCATGAGATAAAGATGTTGCTGCAGCAAGCATTACAGCAGTTGAATTTCCTATGCATATCGCAATTTCAAGTTCTCCTCCTGCTTTTTTTAATGCTGTATCTGTGCCACGATTTTCAACAATTCTTGCAACAAAATGATTTTTATCCAATAACATTAATCTATGAAAACTAACATTCTGCACATTTAATTCTGGATCGCGCACTACTGAAATTCCAGAAGGTATATATCTCCCGCCATCTTTTGGCATATAACGCATAATTGGAAGTTTATATAAATCAGGAGATGTTTCCACTATTTCTTGACATGGTGCAGTTTCAACAATTTCTGGTTTTTTTAAATTATTTATTGCATTGCATAATTTTTTAACAAGATTTTTTTCTGAGACTTCAAGCGCTTTTGCGATTAAATTCCTTGAAGAGCATAAACCACCAACAACAGGAAAGGACGATTCTTTTATATTTTCAAATATTATAGGTCTTTCATTAAAAGTTGCCATTATGTTTGCCATTTCAAATTCAAGAGAAACAGGTTTTTTTATATGTATTAATTTATTTTTTGTATCTAAATAATTTATAAATTCTCTAAATTTCATTTACTCACCCTCAATTTTTACTCCTTCAACACCTAATTTTGTTAGAAATGCATGAAAATTATTTTTTTCAAAAATTTTTATAAGTTCATTTGCATGTTCCTCATTTTCTGCAAGTGCAATACAAATACCGCCACCCCATCCACCTGTTGGTTTTATTCCTAATACATCATTTTCAATACCAATTTTAATAATTTCATCTAATCGTTTTGTAGAAATATTTAATTTTGATAATTCTTTATAATATTCATTCATTAAAATACCAATGTTTTTTATTTTTTTATCTTTAATTGCCTCAATTGCCTGATATGAGATTTCATTTAAATTATTTAAAATATTTTCAACAAAATCATGTTTCTTTTCATATTGTTCTCTTACATAAGAAACTGTTTGAGCAGTATTCATTTTAACTTCTCCACTATCTATAATTACAATAGGTAGTTTAAAGTTTATTGGAAGTGGTTGTGGACCATTCGCTTTTGTGTATGTTAAATAACCACCATATGTTACAGTACTATTATCTATTCCAGAAGGAGTTCCAGCATGAGCAATTACATCACCTAAATATGCAATTTCATTAATAATTTTTTTATCTATTGTTTTTTCTATAAAACTTATTATTGCAGCTGAAGTTGCTGCCCAAAGTGCCGCACTTGTTCCAGTACCCTTAATTGCATTTCTTTTCGGCCAATAAATATTTACATTTTTCCATGTATTGTATTTATTAAATGTTTCTGCAATAACAATTTTTAACGCATCCGTGAAACTCATATTTTTTATTTCAGAAAAATTTTTTTCTTGATAAATTTTATGAAATTTTAAAAGTAAATTTAAAACTTCTTCTTTATTTGAAGAAAAAGAATTAAGACCTTCTGCATCATTTACTTTAATATTATTATTTTTATTTTCTTCAATACTAACTTTTATTCTACTATCAAATGCTGCAGAAATTCCAATTTTTCCATAAACAACTGCATGCTCACCAAATAAAATAATTTTTCTTGGTGTAGATGCAATAATCATAATTTATAATAATTTTTTAAATATTTAAAATTTATTAATTTTTTATGGTAAAAACTGATGAATTTAGAATACAAAAATTTGTAAAATTTATAGATATTTTTTCAATTTCTAATACATTAATTGGATTTTTATCAATAATTTATATGATTCGTGAAAATTTTCACAATGCTTGTATTTTATTATTTATTGCAGTAATTTTGGATTCACTCGATGGTTTTATTTCCAGAAAATTTAAAAAATCTACAGAATTTGGAAAAAATATTGATTCGTTTTCAGATATGATATCATTTGGAATTGCTCCAGCTATTTTTGTTTATTTATATTTTAATAATCTAATTATAAGTTTTGTAATAATAATTTGTGGTTTATTAAGGCTTTCAAGATTTAACTTAATTTCTAATATTAAAAAAGAATCATTTATAGGTATTCCAATACCAACGCTTGCATTACTTGTTTGTGCTTTATATTTTTTAGAATTTAACTTTTTAATTTCATGCTTTATTATTTTTATTTTTTCACTATTAATGATAAGTTCTATTGAATATTCAAAAATTTCAATAAATTATATAACTTTTGGAATTGCTATAATTTTAATATTTTTATTTTTATTTAATGAAAAATTATTTGCATATATTTTATTTACCGGGTTAATCTTATATTCACTCTCACCTTTAAAAAATTTTTTCAATAAAAAATAATTTGATTTTTATTAAAAATTACTTAATTCTAATAAACCATAAGCTTTAATATTTGTTACTACATAATAATAAATATGGAAGAAAATAATTCATTAACAATGAATATAGGTGGCTGGAGACAAGATGCTATTTTAGAAATATTAGCTCAATTACCTAATGAAGTTATGGATAGAATATTAGATAATTTAAATAAAATTTATATGGGTTCATCAGAATATTTTTATGGTGGTAAAGGTAGATATTCACATGAAGAAAAAGAAATTTCATTATCATGGAATCAACACCCAAATTATTTTATAGAACTTTTTTGTCATGAATTAGGACATGTTGTTGATAGAGCATATAATATTACAGCTGACAAAGATGAAAATGGTGTTATAAAAGCTGTAAAAGGTGAATCACAATTTTTTGCAGATGTTTTTGCTTTATATTTGA
>JAHLMR010000003.1:43767-47050 GCA_018920255.1 Candidatus Aenigmatarchaeota archaeon
TTATTTACTATTATAATTAACTTTAAAAAATTAAAAAAATAATATTTAAAAAGGTTTTTATGTATTATAGCAAAAATCTCCCTGAACTAAGTATTGTAATACCAACATATAATGAAAAAGAAAATATAGTTACTCTTATAGATAAACTTTTTTCAATTTTTAGTTTGAATAGAATTAAAGGTGAAATTATTATTGTTGATGATAATTCTCCTGATGGAACCGGACTACTAGTTGAAAGATTGAGAAAAAAATATAGGTATTTAAAAATAATTCATAGGAAAGAAAAAATGGGTCTTTCATCAGCAATTCTTGCTGGTTTTAAAATTGCTAAAGGAAATATTTTAGGTGCAATGGATGCTGATATGAGTCACCCGCCTGAAGCAATTCCGATTATGTTAAATGAGATTAAAAACGGTGCTGATTTTGTAATTGGAAGCAGATATATAAAAGGTGGAAAAATTATTGGTTGGCCATTTTATAGAAAACTCATTTCTAAAGGTGCAACCTTTCTTGCTAAAATATTTACAAAAGTTAGGGATCCAATGTCTGGATTTTTCTTAATAAAATCTAAGTGTCTTGAAGGTAGAAATATCAATCCTAAAGGATTTAAGATATGTTTGGAACTTCTTGTTAAAGCAAACTATAAGAGTGTTAAAGAGGTCCCAATAACTTTTACAGATAGACAATTGGGTAAAAGCAAATTAAATTTAAAGGAATACTACTATTACTTGAGTAACTTAGGAAGTTACATGCTGTATAAAAAAATTATTAAAAAATTTGTTAAATTTTGTATTGTAGGAGCATTTGGAACTTTATTGAATATTGCTGTTCTATATGTGCTTACAGAAAAACTTTATATTTTTTATATGATTTCTGCAGTTTTTGCATTTGTTGTTGCTTTAACAAGTAATTTTATTCTAAATAAAATTTGGACTTTTGGAGAAAAACTAAGTGAAAGAACATTATATAAATATTCTAAATTTTTTATAATTAGCATTCTTGCACTATTTGTTAATCTAATTGTTCTTTATATTCTTGTAGAATATTTTCAAATTTGGTATATTTTCTCTCAAGTATTAGCAATTTTAATTAGCTCGATTGTAAACTTTTTTGGAAATGCTATATGGACGTTTAAAGGTGACAAAAAATGAAAAATGAATATAAAACAGTTTTCGTGTTATTCTTAATAGCATTAGTAATAAGAATATTATTTGTGTTTATCTCACCTGTAAAAATTTGGGATGAGACTGTTTATGCTAATCTTGGGTATGATTTAAGTAAAAATCCATTTGATTATTCCTTTGCAAATAATGGATGGTCTGATTTTGTACCCGGTGGCTGGCCAAAAGCTGGATTTAGGGCACCACTATTACCTTATACATTATCAATTTTTTATTTCTTTAAATTAGATTTTTTGATAGATTTTTTGATACCGTTAATAGGCGCATTAAGTGTTATTATTACTTTTTTTCTTGCTAAAAATATGTTTAATGAAAAAATTGCATTTTATTCAGCTGCATTTTTATCATTTTTGCCACTGCATGTATATTATAGTGGAAAAATACTAACTGATGTATTTTCATCTTTTTTTGTAATTTTGACAGTCATATTTTTTTGGTATGGGTTTGAAAGAAATGTGACAAAATTTAAAGTTTTATTTGGCATTATTCTTGCCCTATCAATCTTAGCTCGTTATACAAACCTCTGGCTAATTCCTATTTTTCCAATTTACTTAATATTTAAAAATCGAAATCTCTCATTTATGAAAGATAAATGGGTTTGGCTTACAATTTGCATATTTTTTGCAATATTATCACCATGGTTTATTTATGGGATTATAACTTATAATAGTCCACTTGGAGCTTTTGAGCATGCTCTTAAAGCATCATCATACTGGGGAGGCACCCAGCCCTGGTATTTCTTTTTTGAAAATTCTTTTCAAATGTTTTCTATATTATCAATAGTTTTTGCAGCATCATTATTATATATTATATTTAACAAAAAAACAAGAAAAGACCAAAAGATTATATTCCTTCTGTTATGGTTTTTTATGATTTTTGTTTTTGCTTCTATTATGCCACATAAAGAGGATAGATTTTTTATGTCTCTTACTCCACCATTTGTAATAATTTCAGCATTGTTTATAAATAACATCGTAAAGTACCAAAAATTTGTTTTTGGTCTGATAATTATTTTATTAATATTGTCTTGTAGTTCATTATTTGTAATTGTTTCACAAAACTCATATTCACAAGTGAATATATGCTTCTTAGAATCAAACTTATTTTTAAAATCTGTAGAAAACAATTCTGTTGTAATAACAGATGAGTCTCCAATTATATATTATTATTCGAAAAAAGAAACTCACTTTTATCCAAGGCCTTTTTCTATAGATAGTATTAGAAACTTAATTGATAAAAACTATAATGATAGACCAGTATATATTTTATTTAGTGAGTATGATATGCCATTGGATAGACCTGAAAATATGAAAATAAAAACTATTTTGGATTCAAATTTCGAAATTGTTTATAAATGTTCTGAAAATAAAAATTTATCAATAATTTATAAATATCGATAAATTTTTGATTCAACCAAAAGATTTATAAAATTTTCAACATATTTTTAATTATGGAAATAAATAATCCAAATAGTTCTTGGTACCATGGAGTTGAAAAAGCAAAAGAAAAATCAAAAAAATTTATTGGAAAAATTGTTGCAGTTGATCAAAATACTTCTATTGTTGTAGGAAAACTTATTAACGTTGAATTAGATAAATTATGGCAATTTCAATACCCTTATTGTAAGCTTCAATTGTCAAATCCATTAAGATTTAGATTAGATGGATTACTTCAATATAAAATGGGAGATTTTGAAGTTTTCTTTGTCAATAAACCAGAAATGGTAATGGACATATCTGAACTTTCTCAGAGATTTCCAAAAATTTATGAAAATATACAAAAATTTATAAAAGAGCAAAGATTTGATTAAATTAATAAAAACATTTAAAAAGTTCTTAAGTTAAAATTAAAATATGCCGGGGTGGCAGAACGGCTATGCAACCGCCTGCAGAGCGGTCTATCTGAGTTCGACTTTTTTAAAAGAGATTCTCAGCCCCGGCTCCATAACGGTGAAAGAAAATGTTAAAAATATATAATACTTTAACTAAAAAAATAGAAGATTTTAAACCATTAAAAAAAGATTATGTTAAAGCATACTTTTGTGGTTTAACAGTAAATAACTATATGCACATAGGTCATGCAAGATGTTATATTTTTTGGGA
>JAHLMR010000004.1 GCA_018920255.1 Candidatus Aenigmatarchaeota archaeon
ATGCTTTTTCAGATGCATTAGCTGTACATATATCACAAGAATCTGAAAATCAGCATACTACAAAGGAAATATGGGAATCAACTTTATTTACATTTTTATTCAAATTTATTTTTGCATCAATATTTATTGTCCCTATAATATTGTTTGAGTTATCTTTAGCTGTAATAATTAGTATAATTTTAGGATTATCTTTAATTTGTATATTTAGCCTTAATATTGCAAAACAACAAAATAAAAACTATTTAAAAGTGGTTATAGAACATTTAACAATTGCAGTAATTGTTATAATTGCAACATATTATATTGGCTATTATATAAAAAATATATTTATTTAAAAATATGTAATCTTTAAATATATGTAAAATAAATAAAAAATTGAAAATAAATGAAATTAAATTCTTGGGGTGTTTTTATGGAGAATACGTTAAAAACAGGAACTACTACAGTTGGAATAATATATAAAGATGGTGTAGTAATTGGTGCAGAAAGTAAATCAACTTTAGGATATATGGTTGATTCGAAAGTGGCAAAAAAAATATTTAAATTAGATGATCATATAGGGATAACTATTGCTGGTTCAGTTGGAGATGCTCAAAGTTTAATAAGAATTTTAAGAGCACAATTTAAATTATATAAATTAGAAAGAGGTCCTATTACATTAAAAGCAGCAGCAACATTACTATCAAATATAATGCAAGGAACAAAATGGATGCCATATTTTAATCAACTTATTTTAGCTGGCTATGATAATGAAGGTCCACATATTTATTCATTCGATCCGCTAGGTGGTTTTGATACTAATGATAAATTTTATTCTACTGGTTCCGGTAGTCCATTTGCTTATGGTGTTTTAGAGGCAAATTTCAAAGAAAATATGAATATGGAAGAAGCAATTTCTCTTGTAATAAAATCTATTAAATCTGCAATAGAAAGAGATATAGCATCTGGTGGAAAAGAAATTTCTATTGCAATAATTGATAAAAACGGATTTAAAGAACTTTCTTCAAATGAAATAAAAAAATATTTATGAAAAATTAGAAGAATTTTAGGGTATTTTAATGGTAGAACAAAAAACAGTTGAATTATTCGAAAGAATAAAGCAAATGTTACCCTCAAACGCAGAAATAACAGATATAAGATTTGAAGCGTGTGAAATAATAATATACACAAAAAATAAAGAATTTTTTGTTGATCCAGGTGAAAAAATAAAGGAAATAGTTAATACAATAAAAAAACGTATTATTTTAAGACCTGATCCTTCTATAACAAAAGATCCAGAAACTGTTGAAAAAATAATAAAAGAAATAATACCACCTGAAGCTGGTTTAAAGGCAATTGATTTCGAACCCGAATTTAGCAAAGTTATAATAGAAGTTGAAAAACCAGGAGTTGCTATTGGAAAATCTGGAGAGATTCTAAAGGAAATTAAAAAACAAACATTTTGGGCACCATCTATAAAAAGAACTCCTTTAATTCCAAATGATATTATAAAAACATTAAGAGAGCTTATTCATGCTGAATCTAGTTTTAGAAAAGAATTTTTAGATAGTGTTGGAAGAAGAATACATAGTGGCTGGAAAGGAACCGATTGGGTAAGAATAACAGCATTAGGAGCATGCAGAGAAGTTGGAAGGAGTGCTATACTAGTTCAAACACCAGAAAGTAATGTTTTGCTTGATTGTGGTATAAAACCTGGATCAAATGAGTTTCCATTATTAAATGCACCAGAATTAAATATTCAATCTCTCGATGCAATAGTTATAGGACATGCACATCTCGATCATGTTGGTGCATTACCATTTCTTTATGAAAGAGGATATACTGGTCCAGTGTATATGACAGCACCTACAAGAGATATAATGGTAATGCTTTGTATGGATTATATAGATATTATGCAAAAAGAAGGAAAATCTGCTCCTTATACAACGAAAGGAATAAAAGAAGCAGTAAGACATTCAATAACTCTTGATTATGGAGAAGTTTCTGATATCACACCTGATATGAGATTAACTTTTGGGAATGCTGGACATATATTAGGTTCTTCTCTTATACATCTTCATATAGGAGAAGGACTTCATAATATTTTATATACTAGTGATTTTAAGTTTGACAGAACAGCATTATATGACCCAGCATCTACAGATTTTTCAAGAGTTGAAACTCTTATAACAGAAAGTACATATGGAGGTACAGAAGATAAACAACCAAAAAGAGCTGAAGCAGAACAAATGTTAATAGATACTATAAATAAAATACTTGAAAAAAAAGGAAAAGTTCTTATACCTTCGTTTGCTGTAGAAAGAGCACAAGATATAATTGCTATACTTGGAAAACATAACTTAGAAGTACCTATTTATTTAGATGGTATGCTTTGGGATGCTACTGCAATTCATACAGCATATCCAGAGTTTTTAAGTAAGGAACTACAAAAAGCAATATTAACGCAAGGTGATAATCCTTTTATGAAACCAAATCTTAAAAGAGTTGGCTCTGTTGATGAAAGAAATGCTGTATTAGAAAGTAAAGAACCTTGTATAATATTAGCAACTTCAGGAATGCTTATTGGTGGACCTGTAATGAATTATCTTGCAGGAATTGCTGAAAATAAGAAAAATGCTCTTATTTTTGTAAGCTATCAAGCAGAAAACACATTGGGTAAAAAAATTCAAAAAGGTTGGAGAGAGGTTCCTGTCGTTGAAAATGGAAAAACTATTCCTGTACCAATAAAATGTGAAGTTATAACAATTCCTGGTTTATCTGGACACAGTGATAGAACACAATTAATGAATTATGTTGGTCATTTAAGACAGAAACCACAAAAAGTTATATGTGTTCATGGCGAGGAATCAAAATGTCTTGACCTTGCAAAATCTATTCATAAAACATATAAATGCGAAACAATTGCACCAAAAGCTTTAGATGCAATTAGATTAGTATGAATATTTAAATAGTTTTTCTTTTTAAAAAATATAAAGGTTGATAACTATGGTAAAATATGAAGAGATTAAAGAAATTTTAATGAGAACATTTAATGATTTAACTAATTATAAGATAGATTGTATTCCTGTTGGAAGCAATAGTATCGATGATAAAATTTATTGTTTAAGAATTTTTTATGAAAATTCAAAAGGAGATAAACCTGAACAATATTCAAAAAAAGTCCAAAAAATTGCTTCACAGATAGCAAAAATTAAAATAAGCGACGATAATAATAACGAGAATAATAAGATTTTTGAAAATCTTACACTTCCTGAATTTGAAATGCCTTCTGATGGTTGTGTAGGATTGTTCGAGTTTTCTTCAAAAATTTCATTAGATGACCTTAAAAAATACTTTGAAACAATAAAAAATCATTTAAATGATTATAAAAATAATAACTCTCAAAAGAAAAGTTTATTTGATTTTTGAATTTAAAAAATTCTTTTTAGATATTTTTCAATATTTATAAACTTATCTACTATAAAATAATTAATTATGTATCTTTCACTAGAAGATTGTATAAATAAAATTAATGAAGCTATATCCATTACTATTATAGGAAGAGATGATCCTTCTATTAATGCTGCGATGGATTTTTTTAATGCATTAAAAGAAAATAAAGAAATTAAATTTGAAGTTTCAGAAAGATCAAATATCTTAAATAGAGATATTTATAAAATTATTGAAAATAATAAAGATTTAGTTTTATTTCTTGGAATTTATCCTCAATCATATAGTATATTTAAAAATTCTAATATGAAAAACATAATAAAATTTACAGATTCGATTGATGTAGGAAATGAAAAAAGCTACCTTGTAAATAGAAATAATCTTCCTGCAATACCAGAAGAGTTTTCTCCAACAACATCGTTTGCAAATACTGCATATAAAATTATTAAAGAGTTAATACCATCTTATGAACCTACTGATGAGATTGCAAAAAAAGCATTTATTGGGGACTATGATGATAATTTAAAATTAGAACCTACAAAATTTCAGAAAGAAATAGCAAAATATATAAAAAATTATGATGAAAAAAATGAAATTCCAAACTTTGATAGTGTGAGTATATTAAATTTTTATCCATTTTTCTTTTTAAAATTTATTGAAAAAGAAGATTTTAGAAAAAATATTAAAAGTATAGAAGGAAGAAAAAATATTGTAAATGAAATTTTAAGATATTGTAATTTAGATGAAAATATTTTAATAAAAGAACTTGAAAAACGCGGTTTACCACATGATATTATTTACTCTCCTAGAATAGATGGTTCTAATAAAATAGAAGTATTAAGAAAAATAGGATATAACAAAAAAATTAATAATAATACTTCAAAAGAAATAATTAAAACTCATATTTCAGAATTTATTTCCGGAAAAATAAATTCAAAAATAATTAAAGGTAATCATCCTGTATCATGCGATGAAAAAGAAATAGATTTAATATGTTTACAAACAGAAAAAAATATTAATTTAATGGGTTTTACAGAAATTTTAACCTTTCTTCCAAATGATTCGATTTTTATCGTTTATAGAAATAATAATAATAACATTTATACTTCTTATGCAATTTTTTCAAAGTCAGATATTCATGCAGGATTATTATGCAGTTTAGGGTCAGTAAAGAAAAATAAAAACCTGAGAGGAAGAGGTAGTGGAGAAATAGATAAAGCACTTGGATATAGAAATTTAATAGAAGATTCTCCGGTAACATATGAATGGGTATTGAAAAATTTTTTAAAAAAATCTTGTAGCTCAACATCATATGCTGATAAATCTACATATAAATCATTTTACGGACAACCTTCTGCTTTAGAAATCAATCAAAAGGATGGCTCAATAAAATATAGTTTATTCTATTTACCATGGGAAGGAAATGTTATATTTGATTGTAATAAAGATGAATATGAAAATTTTTGTAAAAAATATGGATCAAAAGCTGAAATATTTAAAGTATTTTATGATTAAATTTCTTTTTCTTTTGTTGATATAATTTTTAATTTAATAACTTTTCTTAACTCTTCTGGTAAGTTTTTATAATTTTCTAAAATTCCTTTTTCTATATTTTCTAAAGAAGTTTGTGTTTCTATGCTAAATAATCCTTCTTCAATAATTTTCTTTTTTTGTTCTGTTATTTTATTGCTTGAAATATGTTCTATTATTTTAGAAAAATAACAACTATCATCATTTGAACCTATTGGGATTGAAAGTTTTGTTATATCATTTTTTTCAATAATAACAATTGGTACTTCAATTGGTTTTAAGTTATTTATTTTTTCAGATAGATTTTTACCTATTTCATGCTTTTTATAAACATCATCAATGTACTTTTTCATTTCACAGCATTTTTCAATCTGAGAAACTGTTTCGGTATAAGTATTAATTATATTTTCATTTTTCCCTTTATTAGATTCTAATGTTTTTATTAGGTTCTGTTTTATAGATTCTGGCATGTCTGAAATAGCACCAAACAATAATCTATTTAGATATTCTAATTCTTCTTTAGCTGTTTTTGCTTCATTTTCTAATTTTTTAATTTCTTCATCATTTTTAGTTAATTTATTTATTTTTTCTAGATCTTCTTTTGACCTTATTTCTTGATATTTTTCACTAATTAATTTTATTGGATCTTCTTTAGACATTTTTAATGCTTCAAATAAATATTCTGCAGAGCACCCCGGATCTGGAATGCTATTTTTTAAAGCTTCATCATATTTTTTTAAATTTTGGCTTAAACCTTTAAGTTTTGTTTCTAAGAATTCTGGTAAATCCATTTTACTGTAATTATTTAATTGTGTTTTAAGATTTTGATTTTCATGCTGTAATTTTTGATTTTCATTTTGCAATTTTTCATTTTCATCTTTATGAAACTTAATTTGATAATCTTTGTGTTCAATATCTTTTTGTATTTCATTAATCTCTTTTTCAAGTTTTTTTATTCTACTTTCATATGGTTTTAATATATTTTCATAATCTTTGTCATTTTTTTCACTGTTTTTTATTTCATTTTCTTTATAAGTGAATTCTTTTATTTTAAAAGAAGTGTCTCCTAATCGTTTTTGAAAATCAGAAACTATTTTTTTAATATGCCCTTCAGATTCCTCTGGAACGTTTTCAATGATTATTCTACATGAATCGCCATCAACTTTTACCTTTACATTATTATAAAAACTTCTTAATCCACCAGAAAGTTTTTTCCTTAAATCGTATATATTTGCTCCTTTTCCATCATATTCTAATTCATATGCTCCCAACGTCAACACCTAAAATTTTATTACAAAACAATAAGTATTTAAATTTTTAGACAAATAACAAAATCTTTATAAAGTTTTATAAATATTGAAATTCTAATTAAATAATCGAGTGAAAATTATGGCTGTACAAAAAACAAAACAATTTAAAAAAGAATGGATTAAAATAATTTCACCAGAAGTTTTTGGAAATGTTGAAATAGGAGAATCTCCAGTCATGGAGTTAGAAAATTGTATTGGAAGGGTTATTGAAACGAGTTTATATGAGCTAACTGGAGATGCAAGTAAATATTATATTAATTTACTTTTTAAGATAAATAAAATAGAAGGTGCACATGCAAAAACAGTTTTTCATGGACATTATTGCACGAGTGATTTTATATCAAGAATTGTTCAACCCAGAACTTCAAGAGTTGATATTATATTACCTGTAAAATTTAAAGATGCTTCTTTGATATTAAAAATGATTGCAATAACAAATAGAAGAGTTGGAAAAAGAATAGCAAGTGAAATAAGGAAAAAAGTTAGTGAAATAGTAAAAAATTATGCTGAACAAACAGATTTGAACACGTTCTTAAAAAGTTTTATTTCTGGTCAAATTCAAACACAAATAAGGCAAGAAGCCAATAAAATTTATCCACTAAGAATTTTTGAAATACATAAATCAGAAGTTCAAAGTTTAGAAAAGCTTTAAAAGTTTAAATAATAAATTTCTTATTGGCAGGGTTAGGTGGAGAGCTCGCCCTTCTCTGGGTAGCAATATGCTACTTGCGCAAACGGGCGTTATGGCGCACCGAAATCTGAAAGCGGTACTTTAAGTCTAAAAGGTCTTAGTATTCGACTGAGAAGCTTCGTCCCATAGGATTGTATATATAGCGAACCGCGTGAGGCGGGGAACCGAGCAACGCTAAACTATATATGCAATGCTTATGGGGTTACGGAGTGGAGAAGAATACTAAGGTAAACCTTTTAGGTTTAAAGTATCAATTTCAGATGCACCCTGCCGTTTTTTTAATGAAAATTTTAAATATTTAAAATAATTAAACCAAATTATGCAAAATTATATAGGAACAGTTATTTCTACAGAAGATACACCAAATATTTATGAGTTTAAATTTATAATAACTTCAAATGTTAAAGCCGGGCAATATATTTCTGTTAATACAAATGAAGGTGAATATATAGGAAAAATAAAAAATATAATAAAAATAAGTCCTTATTTTCAAAATCCTGATGCTGTAAAAGAAATTGAAAAAACTGGTAGTTCTATTTCAGAAGTTTTTCCATCTGATAACTGGGAATATCTTATTGGAGATGTTGAAGTTATTGGTTTATTTAATAATGGTAATATATCTAAAGCATATTTTCCAGTAACCCCTGGTGCAAAAGTATATATCGCAAAAAATTATATTCTTGAAAAAATTTTTGGTTTTGATTTAGAAAATGGTTTAAATCTTGGAAAAATAGAACATCATAATTTAGATGTAAAAATAAATATGTCAAAGCTTCTTAAAAAACATCTTGCAGTTCTTGCTATGTCTGGGGCAGGTAAATCATATTTTACTTCTGTATTAATAGAAGAACTATTAGATAAAAAAGAAAACGAACAGCCTGCAATAATATTAATAGATCCTCATGGAGAATATTCTGGTTTTAATGATGATTTAAACTATAGAAAAAAAGTAAATTTAATAAAGGGAAAAGATTTTAAAATTTCTGTACCTACATTGAACGCAGAATTTTTAATAGATTTAATGCCTGATCCATCTTCTGTACAAAAAAGAGAATTGAGAAGAATATTTTCAATTGTAAAAGAAAAATATAGAAATACTGCTTATAATTTAGATAAAATTATTGAAGAATTAAACAACGATGAAGAAATTAAATCTGACACAAAAAATATTTTATTAAATTTTTTAGAAGATTTAAATGATACAGGAATTTTTGCTGAATTTGATAATCCATCACTTGAAAAAATTACAAGACAAGGACATCTTACAATTATCGATATTTCAGATATAACAGAATTAAGAGAAAAAAGAATAATAGTAGCCATCCTTGCAAAAAAATTATTTCTTGCTAGAAGAGCAAATATAATTCCTCCTTTTCTTTTTATTGTTGAAGAAGCACATAATTTTGCTCCTCAACAAGTTAAGAAAGAAAATGCAATAAGTAAAAATATAATAGAAAAAATTGCAAGAGAGGGAAGAAAATTTTATGCTTGTTTATGTTTAATATCTCAAAGACCTGTACATTTAAGTACTACAGCAATATCTCAATGTAATACTCATGTTTTATTAAGAATTACAAATCCTTATGATATACAGCATATTCAAGAGAGCTGTGAAGGTATAACTGGAGAATCTGTAAAAATTTTACCTTCGCTTAAAGTTGGTGAAGCAATCGTTGTTGGGGAGGCTGTTAACTTTCCTATTCAATTAAAAGTTAGAGAAATGAAAAGTAAGTTTAGAAAAAGCGATGTTTCTCTTGAAGAAGCATGTAAAAAATTTGCTTGTGAAAAATTAAAATTTGAAGAAGATGCTAAAGCATTTTTTTAAATTGGTCCATGCAAATAATGATTCAAAACTTCTTCGGGTGTTAATGGACGGTTCCAAACACGGACTTCATCGATTGTTCCATTGAAAGACCATGCACCATCATTTGTTGCACCAATAGTTAATGGAGAGACTCTTTCTATAATATCTCCTGAATGAAGTTTTGTTATAAAACTATCATTTACATAAAGTATCATCATACTTTTATTATATATACCTGCTATATAATACCATTGATTTAATGAAATAGGTGTATTACTATCTATCTGATTACAAGTTGTAGAATTTGATATTCTAAAATAAGCATAAGATGAAATAAAAATTTCAAATGGATTATTAAGATTGCATCCGCCATTACTTCTTTCAATAATTCCAAATGTTCCACTTGTACTATTTTTTATCCAAACTTCTATACTAATACTTTTTAAAACACCAAAACTTTTAGAATAAGATATATTTACCATTCCACCGCCTTTATTTCCATTTCCTGTTCCGTTTGAAAATGTTAAACAAGAATTATATTTACAATATTGGCCTGTATTCCAAGAAACATTTGAACCGCCAACCAAAATTCCGTCGTTTCCATAAATAGAAGAATCATAAGCAATTGTCCCTGAACCTTCATCAAATTTCCAATATCCAACTAAACTTGGGTCTGAATTTTCTTTTCCAACTTGTTTTGTTTGCACAACTCCAGGAATTGTTATTTTTAAAGTCCTCGGATAAGAATAATCAATAAAATCATAAACAAAAAATGTATAAATTTCCCCTGGATTAACTATTTTTGAAGAATTAGTAAAATTAACTGGTTTTTCATCTACATAAATTGCAAAATTTGTTATTGGGGTTTGTCCTGTATTTCTAATTGTTATTTGTTTTCCGCTAACTGCTTCTATAACAAAGTTTTGGGACATTCCTGTTGTAATTTGTGAAATTCCAGAACTTGCTGTTGAAGTTGTTTGGGAAAAAATACTAGAAAAGAAAAGATATCCTGCAGATGCTAAACTAACAGTTATTAATAAAATTAAAACAACTGCTATTATTGCTGAAATTCCCTGCATAAAATAAATTAATAAATTATTTATTTATAAAAGTTAATATAAGGAAAAATATTTATTAATACTAAAATTTAAATAATATTTTATGGTAATTAAAAATTTTTTAAAATTTTTAGTAAATAGTAATGTATATTTAGCTATTGGTGCTGGTATAAATGCGATTGTTGTAGCATTTTTATTAAATATGCCAATACTTTTAGAAATATTCTTTATACCGTTTTCAGGAAGTTTTTTTATTTATAATCTTAATAGAATAAGTGATATAAAAGAAGATACTCTAAATCTACCAGAAAGAGTTAATTTTATAAAAAAATATGGAAAAAAAATATTTTTTATTTCCTTTATTTTTTATTTAATTGCTTTAATATTATCTTTTTTAAAAAATATAATTGTTGGTATTGTTGTTTTAATACCAGTAATAATTGCAATATTTTATTCATTTTTTAGATTGAAAAAAATTACATTTATAAAAAATATTTTAGTTGGTTTTGCATGGGCATTTGGAAATTGTGTATTAGTTTATAGCTTTTTTAATATATGGAATCTTCAAAGTATAATATTTTTCTTAATTTTCTTTTTATCATTTACAATAAATACAATAATATTTGATATAAAAGACATAACAGGTGATAGAATACAAAATATTATAACAATGCCAGTAAAATATGGCATTAAAAATACAAAATTAATATTATATGGAATATTTATATTAACAATTTTAATTACGTTTTATTCTTTTCTTTTAAATTTTAATACAATTATAATATTTCCATATATAATATTTTTAGGAGTGTGTATAAACTATATAAGAGAAAATAAAAAATATCCTTGGTGGTATTTTGGGGTTGCAGTAGATGGTGAATTTTTAATTTTATTTTTAAGTTTTATAGTTTACACTTTGATGGTATTATGACAATAAAAGATAAAATAATATTATGGTATTTGAAAAAAATTTATCTTCCAAAACGTGAAATGTTTTATTATCCTGGATTTATAATGGAAAATTTAGGAACAAAAAATATTTATTTAAGAGAAATAGCTATCCCAGAAGATTTAATAATAAATATAGAAAATAAAATACAAGAAAAAATAGCATATGAAATTGGTAAAAAATTTGGTTGGTATTATGCATTTTCTTCTAAATTACCAAGAATAAATGAAATTGAAAAGAAAAAATTTTTAGAATATGCTAATTTTTTAGTAAAATATATGGAAAGTGTTTCTTATGGTAAAAATTTAAAGGAAAAAATTGATTATGATAAAAAAGTATTTCATTTGTTTGCTGATGAATATATAGTTTGTAAAAATAATGGAAAAGGATATATTTTTGGTTCTGGTGGCATAGCTGGAATTTGGGCTTATGTTACAAACGATAAAACAATTGAAGGCATACAAATAAAATGTGTTGGAAAAGGAAATAAAAAATGTGAATTTATATGTGCGCCGTTTGAATTTTTAAAAGAAAAAGGATACAAGCCAATAAGATATATTGAATTGGAAGAAAATGAAATAATAAATAAAGAATATTCGGAAATAAATAAAATAAGAAGTGCGGTTTGGGCAAAACAATCTTTAAAAAGTTTAATAGATTCTAAAATTATAAAATATCAATTTGGTAATTTAATTTATAAAAATGAAAAATTTTGTCTTGTAGATAGTTTACTTATGTATCTTATTGAAGATAATATTAAAAAAATAAAGAATTGTGAAAAAATTTTATGGGATTGTTCTTTTGATTTTGGAAGAAAACTTGTAAGATTATTTAATATTGAAAATGTTGAAAAATTTATTCAAGATTTATTTCCTGCTTTAGGCTTCGGAGATATTTTTATTAAAAAAGAAAAAAATAAGTATCAAATTTTTATAAGATGTTTTCCTTGGAATAAATATGAAATTGAATTTATAATATTTAGGGGAATTTTATCTGGATTATTATCAGAGTTTTATAATAAAAAAATATTATTAAAATTAATAAGAAAAAAAATTAATAGTGAAGACGGTTTTTCTATATTAATTGGAAATTGAAATTCCTAAATCTGAAATTTTATAACTTTTAATTTCTTTTGAATTTTTTGTTCTTCTCATTTTTTTAACTTCTAATGTAAATTCTCTTTGCCCACCTAAATTTGTTGATATTAAATCTATAACTCCATCTGCAACATATTCTACAATATTATATCCATCATTACTTTCTTTTTCTGCAGTAAAAACTGTTGTGCAACCAGTTTCTTTAATTGCATTAATAAGTTTAAATAATTGTTTTCTCATTTCAAAGGGTTTTTCAAAATATAATGCTAAAGTAGAAACACTATCTATTGCTAATCTTGAAATTTTTTTTCTTCTTATTTCTTCTAAAAGAATTTCTATTATATTTGTAACTTGAAATGGATCTTTATATATTATTGTTAATTTTCCTTGCTTTTCATATTTTTCTAAATCCCAACCAAATCTTTTAACATCATTTTTCAAATCTTCTGGACTTTCTTCAAGTGTAATAATCATACAATTTTCTCCATTTTTTAATCCTTCATAAATAAATTGAATAACAAAAATAGATTTACCTACTCCTGGACCACCATAAACTAAAATATTAGAACCCCTAATAAATCCACCTTCAATCATTTTATCTAAGCCAGGAATGCCTGTAGGAATTCTATCAAAATCTACATTCTTTGTCATATAAATCACCTATTATTTATAAATTTTAAAGCATATTTATATAAAGTTTATGGTTCTATAATTATTATGAAATATCTTTTTCTTTTAGGAAGAAACAATGAATTAAGTAAATTAGAAATATATTCATTTTTTAATACTGAAAAAATTAGTTTTAAAATTATTTCTGAGAAAGAAGATTATTTAATTATAGAGTCAAAAATTAATCCGGAAAAAATAATTAATAATCTAGGTGGAACAATAAAAATTTTTGAAAATATTTCAATTAGTGATTTTTTAAATTTTCATTTTCCAGAAAAGTTTATTTTTAAGTTAGATGTTAATAAAGAGCTTAGGAAAAAAATTAAAGAAAAAATACGTAATGAACACTTAAAGGCAATAGAAAAACCAAACATAACTCCAAGTCAAATTCATAAATTAAAATTACCTTTTTTTGAATTTATTGAAAGAGAAAATTTAATTTTTAAAATTTCAGCTATAACAAATCCAAACATATTTAAAGAGTTAGATGAAAAACTTCCATTTAGAGATCCAAAAATAGAAATGAGTTTTAGGTTAGCTAAAATATTAGTTAATATTTCTGGTGCTAAAGAAGGGAAGGTTTTGCTTGATCCTTTTTGTGGCACCGGAACTATTTTATGTATTGGTCTTGAAAAAAATTGTAGAGTTATAGGTGTCGATATAGATGAAAAAAGAATAAAAGAAGCACAAGAAAATTTAAGATTTTTCTGTGAATATAAAAATATTCCTAAAAATTTTGAAGTTTTAAATGCAGATGCAAGAGAAATATCTAAATATATAAAATTTGCAGATATAATAGTAACAGAACCATATTTAGGTCCTCTTTTAAAGAAAATACCAAAAAGAGAAGAAATAGAAAAAATTTTAAAGGAACTCTATAATCTTTATTCAACATTTTTATTTGAAGCTTCTAAAATCTTAAAAGAAAAAATGATTATTATTTTACCCTATTTTAAGCTGAAAAATGAAATTTTAAAATTAAATTATGAAGAAATGTTTAAAAAAGCAAATTTTAAAGTTTTAAATGAAATTGAATATTCACAAAAAAATAAGCTAAAAAGAAAAATATATATTTTAACACTTAATAATTTTACAGGCACCAGGTAATTTTGATGAAGCACGTCTTAATGCTTCTTTAACAATTTCATCCTTTCCTTCTGGAACAGAAGCTACCATAATTTTTTGTCCGGGGTCTACTCTTGCTGCTTGTCCTATTGGTTTTCCAAAAGAATGTCTCATTCCTTCAGAATATCTATCTGCTCCAGCACCTGTTGCAAGAGCATTCTCTCTTAAAACATGATGAGGATATACTAAAATCTTTAAAAAGAAACCAGAATCACCAAAATTTTTTGAAAGATATTTTGTTGCTATAGTTCTTGCTGCTTCTAATGAATTTGATCTTATTTGTACTGGTACACTAGGAATAATAGCATATTTTAATGGAAAATTACCACTAACATTTCCTGTTTCAAAATGATGTATTTTTGAAGCAGGTACACCTTTTACATAGCTTTTTCTAGGCTTTCTTTTAGATATTCTTGTATATGGTTTTTTCTTTATATGATGATAACATCTCATTGGACGTATTGGCATTTATCCCACCTTTATTGAAAATTATTTTAAGGAAGAATATATTTAAAGATTTTCATTTTAAATTTTTATTCCCCTAAAATTTTTACTAAAACTTTTTTTCTTCTTTGACCATCGAATTCAAAATAAAAAATTTCTTCCCAAGGACCTAAATCAAGTTTTCCATTTGTTATTGCAAGCACAACTTGATGGCCCATAAACTGACGCCAAATATGAGCTGCTGCATTATCCTCTCCTACATTATGTTTATATTTATCATTATAAGGCACAAGTCTTTCTAGAACTCTTAAAAAATCAGAATGCAAGCCACTTTCATTATCATTTACAACAACTGCAGCTGTTATATGCATAGGATTTATAAGAACTAATCCTTCTTTAATTTTTGATTTTTCAACCAATTCTTCTATTTTATCTGTTATTCTTATAATTTCAATTTTATTTCTTGTATTAAATTCTAAATAATCTGTAAACACTTTCATAGAAGAAATTATGGGTATTAAAATATTTAAGTTTGTTTTTCCTTTTGTTTTTCCTTTTTAATTTCATTTAAAATTTTTTTAATAGATTCATCAGCTTTATCTTTATTGTTTTCAATACCACAGGTATTTCCAACACCAATAATTAAAATATTTTCATTTTTTTCAGCTTGTCTTATAAGTTTTTCTACCCTTTCTTTTGCTTTTTCAACAGCATTTACTATTTCTAGTTTCATAGGTTGAAGTGCTTCTTCATCACTTACTTTAATAACAACAGCATCCAGTGGAATATTATTTGAAACAGCAAATTCTTCTATTTCATATCTTTCAACACCAGATCCACCCATTGCAACCCCAACTCCTTCAGCAATAGATCCTGGTTTTTCTCCTTCTAATCTTAAGCCAGCATCTATTGTTATTATTCTGTTAATCTTAATATTTTTTGATAGCTTTAATAAAAATTTTCCAGGTTGGCCTGTTGATGCACCTGGACCTAAAGCTTTACTAATAATAACATTTTTTCCAAACATTTTTGTTTTATAATAAACAAATTCTTCTTCTTTCATAATTTCTGGATTCCCACTTATCATTGTTGCTGCAACAAGCGGACCTATTCCATCACCAATTGCTTTTCCATCTGCAAAAGCCATTGTTGCTTTTTTTACAGAATTTGCTATTCTTTCAATAAGAGGTAATTGCATTTGAAGAATAATAGCCAATTGATACAACTTATATTTTTTTATTATTTCAAAATTATGACGTACTATTTTTGCAAGTTGATGAATAGTTATTGCTCCCATTAAAGCATTCTTAATATTATTTTGTTTTTCTAAGCTTGCTGTTGGAAGAATTTGTTTTACAAAATAATTAAATTTTTTATCTGATAATCTTATTATCATATCTAATTTTTTAACTATTCCATAAGGATCTAAACTTACAGGTTCAACAGAAAAAAAATCTAAAAATTCTGTTATTTTTCTTTTTAATTCTGAATTTGATGTTTTTGATATACTTTTGATAACATAATCTCTTGAACTAGAAGCAATTATTTCAAATTTTTTAACATCGTTTTCTAATTTTAACATAGTTTGAGTAAAAATAATTCTTGGACCAAAAATTATAAAGATAAAGAAAAATAATATCCAAATTATTGTTGAAACCAAGTCACCTGATTCTAAACCAAACATTTAAATCACAGTTATTTAAATTAATTTTATAATTTAAAAAGATTTTTATTTACTTATAGCACCAACTGGGCAAACAGATATCGCTTCCTCAATACATTTTGCTTTTTTATTTTTAACTGTAGATTTTCCATTTTTTATTTCAAATCCGTCCGGACAAACAGATGCACATGCACCACAACCTATACATTTATTTTTATCTACTTTTACCAATTTAATCACCTCAAATTTTTATTTAACCATTCTTTAATTTTTTCTTCTGGCATTAGTCCTATAAACTCATTTATTATTTTTCCGTTTTTAAAAAGTTTTACTGAAGGCACTGACATTATATTATATTTTTCTGTTGTTAGGATACATTTATCAATATTTATTTTTGCTAATATAAACTTTCCTTTATATTCTTTTGCAATTTTTTCTAAAATTGGTTTTAATAAATTACAAGGACCACACCAATCCGCATAAAAATCAGCAAGTATAGGTATTTTTTTAGATTGTTCTATTACCTTTTCATTAAAATTTTCATCTGTAACTTCTATTTCATACAAAAAAATCACCCCTATAACATAATCATTAAAAATCCAACGGTTAATGGTATTGAAATGTTATCATTAACATATGGAAATACCTCTATACATGTAGTAATTATAGATATTAATAAAGCATTATAAAAATTTGTATAAAACAATAAAATTAATAAACATGATATGAAAAAAATGATTGAACCTTCTAAACTTTTATATTTATTAACATAAAATTTGTGTTTACCATATTTTATTCCAACTAATGTAGATAACATATCTGAAATTGAAAGCACAGCTATTGAAGCTGATGCAATATTTTTTGGAAATAAAATAATAGAAAGAGATATTGAAAAGAAAAAATATAACGCCCCTTTAAATGGAAATTTAGCTTCCTCTTTTCTTTCATAATCTTTTATAAACTTTTCTATTTTTTTATTCTTTCTTATAAATGTTCTAAAATAAGCAAAAAGAAATAAAAATATAATAGTAAAAAATGAAATAAAAAATGCTAATTCTCTATTTAAAATAACCATAATTGAAAAAATAATTCCGCTTCCATGAACTAATTGTCTTTTAATTTCATTCATTAAATACCCTCTTTTTTCTTTCAATTTCTTCATATTCCCTTTTAATTCTTTGAAATTCATCTTTTTTCTTTAAACCTAATAAAAATAAAAATGGAAATAAAATTATTTTTAAAATAAATTTTATAAGATGAAAAAACTCATAAATAAAAAATAAAAGTACTGCTAAAAAAGCAAACTGAATTCCTGTTGAAATATCTGGAGATATTCCAAGAGAAAGTCCTAAAAATGATATAATCCATGGAAATAAAAACCCTAAAATACCTATACCCATTGCTTTAATTAGTAATTTCATAGTACGATAAAGGAAAAAAATTGATAGTATAAAAACAATTAAAATTATTGCTGTTTGTAAAGATAAATCAGAAGGTATTAATGATGTAGGGAGAAAATCTTTCCATTGAATTGTTGGTAATGTTATTGGAATTTTTATTGGAATATCACCAATTTTTATTGGAATTTCAATTTCAGCCATTTAATCACTTTGCTTTTTCAATAGGCTGTTTAGCTTCCCAATCTTTTTTTGTTATACAACTTGGATCTAAACACATTTTGAATGGTCTTTTTCCTTGTCTTATTATGTAAACTATTGATGTTTTACACTTTTCACAAACATTTTCTGTTTTTCTTATTTCAGCATTGTTTGGAAGAGGGAAGCCTAACGTGCATATTGGTGTCCATTTTTTATCTTTCCATGAGCATTTACATTTTCCTTTTTGTTCTCCACAAATTGGACATTTACATTTACATGCTGACCTAGAATAACCACATTTTATACATTTATTATAATTTGTACAACCTATGAATTTCTTTTTTGTTAATGGATTAAAAAGTACTTTTAATGTTCCTCCACATTTTGGACATTTTCCCATATTTATTTTTTCTTCGATAGTTGAAATAATCGCCTTTCCTAATTCCTTTCCTATTTTTTCTTGATTTTTTTGAAGCTCTTCAACTATTTTTTTCACAACTTTTCTTGCAGAATTTAAAACATCTTTCCTTTCTTTTCTTTTATTAAAAATATCTTCTAGTTCTTTTTCAAATTTTCTTGTTAATTTTTCATCAACTAAATCTGGAACATACTTTTTAAGTGTTTCTGCAACAGATAATCCTAAATCTGTAACTCTTATTGTTTTATCAATTAAATATCCTCTATCATAAAGAGTTTGTAAAATTGCTGCACGAGTTGCACGTGTGCCTAAATTTCTTTTTTCCATTTCTTTTATTATTGCTGCTTGACTATATCTGGGTGGTGGAGATGTTTCTTTTTCTATTTTTAATATTTTTTCTATTTTTATTTTATCATCCTTTTTCATATCAGGAAGAATTATTTCATCAAATTTTGCATATGGACCATAAAATTCTATCCAGCCTTTTTCAATTGTTCTCCTTCCAGATAGTTTAAAGATATAACCATTAATATCAAGTTTTACGTGAATACCTTCTCTTTTTGCTGGTTTCCAAAATGCAACGAAAAATCTTCTACAAATTAAATCATAAATTTTTGCAGCAGGACCAGTAAGTTCTTTTGATGGGGGCTCTACTGTTGGATGTATACATTCATGTGCAGGATCTGTCTTTTTACCTTCAACTGGAACTAATTTTTCAAGTTCTAAAAGTTTTTTACAAATTGGTGCATATTTTTTAATATTAGAAAGAGCAGTTAGTATTTCTTTATAACCAACTGATGCTGGAAGCTTTTCGCTTGAAGTTCTAGGATAACTTATATATGCACTTGTATAAAGTTTTTGTGCAATTTGCATTGTTTGTTGAGGTGTATAACCAAAAAGTCTATATGCTTCTGTTTGAAGAGAAGTTATATTAAATGGAACTGGTGGTGATTGTTCATATTCTTTTTTTGTTATCTCCTTTACAATTGCAAATTTTGCGTTTTTAATTTTTTTATTTATCTCTTCAGCTTCTTTCTCATTTGTAATTTTTTCCTTTTCAAACTCTGCTTCTATTTTTTTACCATTTACATTAACTATTGCTTGAATAATCCAATAAGGAGTTGGTTTAAATTTTTTAATTTCAAGTTCTCTTTCTGCTAATAAACATAAAAGTGGTCCTTGAACTCTTCCTGCTGTTACTAAAGAAAATCTTGCTCCAGCTTTTTTAACTGCATTTGTAAGTCCCTTTGAAACGTTTATACCATAATAAAAATCTAATTCATGCCTTGCCAAGCCAGATTCTATATTTTGCCAATCTAAATGCGGAAGTATGTTTTCATATGATTTTATCAAATCTGGTTTTGCTAATGTACTAAATTGCATTCTTTTTGCATCTTTTGCACCACAAATAAATCTAAGTATATTATATCCTATTACAGAACCTTCATTATCAAAATCACATGCTATTATAAAATCATTGCATTTTTTGGCTACTTCTTCCATAGATTTAAAATATTTTTCAGTGAATTTTGATGCCTTTCTTATTGCATATGATGGCTCCCATTTAACATCAAAAACAGGAAACTGCTTTCCATCTGCAGCTAAATTAAATAAATGACCAACAGCTGGTGCAGCAATAAATTTTTTTCCATCTCTTAAAAATTCATAATACTCAACACCATAAGAAGTTGTTTTTTTCTTTAATTCTCTTTCAGCTAATGCTTTTGCAATATGCATGCATGCATCAGGTTTTTCTGCAATAATTAAGGTTGTCATCTTATCACTTCTATTGTAAATATATAATATATGGTAAATATTTAAAGGTTTATAAGCCACAATTTTTAATAAACAATACTCAATAATTTATTTAAAAGGTGAGATTGTGGATATTGAAAGAAAAATTGAGATTATAATGCGGCCACCAACAGAAGAGATACTTACAATAGAAGAACTTAAGAATTTATTAGAATCAAATCCTCATCCAATAGCATATAATGGTTGGGAGCCATCTGGACTTATGCATCTTGGAACTGGTTTAATTTGTGCTTATAAAATGAAAGATTTTATAGAAGCTGGAATAAAATTTAAAGCATATCTTGCAACATGGCATGCATTTATTAATAATAAGCTTGGGGGAGATATTGAATTAATTAAAAAAGCTGCTTTACATTTTAAACATGGGTGGATAAGCCTTGGTGTGCCTGAAAATAAAATAGAGTTTATATGGCCAGAAAATGAATATAATGATATAAAATATTGGGAAAAGGTAATAAAAATTTCTAAATTAATGACAATTTCAAGAGCAAAAAGAACGCTTGAAATAGCTGGAAGAAAAGAAATAGAAGTTAATAAAGTTGCTGACTTTATTTATACTCCTATGCAAGTAGCAGATATTTTTCAATTTAATGTAAATATTTGTCAACTAGGAATGGATCAAAGAAAAGCAAACGTTGTAGCAAAAGAGTTAGGTGAATCGCTTGGTTTTTGGAATCCGGTTGCTGTTCATCATCATTTATTACAAGGACTTTCTGAGCCACCGGTATGGCCTATTCCTGAAAATATGAAAAAAGAGATTTTAATTTCAATTAAAATGTCAAAAAGTAAACCGAAAACTTGTATTTTTATTTATGATTCTCCTGAAGAAATTAAAGAAAAAGTAAAAAGAGCTTTTTGTCCAGAAAAAATAATTGAATTTAATCCTATTATAGATATATGTAAACATATAATTTTTAGAGAAAGAAACGAAATTATAATAGAAAGACCACAAAAATATGGAGGTAGGTTAGAAATACAAAGTTTTGAAGAGTTATGTAAAGTGTATAGAGATGGAAAACTTCATCCATTGGATCTTAAAAATGCTGTTACAGAAATTTTAATAGAAATTTTAGAACCTTCAAGAAAATATTTTCAAGAGAATAGGGAAGCAAAAGAAACATTAGAAATTTTAAAAAAAGCTACAATAACAAGATGATGCTATGCTTGATATTAAATTAATAAGAGAAAATCCGGAGATTATAAAAGAAAATTTAAGAAAAAGAGGAGATAAAGAAAAAGAAAAACTTCTCGATAGAGTCATAGAGCTTGATAAACATTGGAGAATGAATATTAAAGAATTAAATGAATTAAGAATGAGAAGAAATAAAATTTCAGAAGAAATAGCAAAAGCAAAAAAAGAAAAGAAGGACATAAAAGAACTTTTAGAAATCGCATCACAAATTCCTGAAAGAATTAAAATAATAGAAGAAGAAATTAGAAAGCAAGAAAGTGAAATACGAGAAATTTTAATGAGACTTCCTAATCTTTTACATGAATCTGTACCAATAGGTAAAGATGATTCTGAAAATGTTGAAATAAGAAAGTTTGGAAAAATACCTAAGTTTGATTTTGAACCAAAACACCACCAAGATATTGCAGAAAAAATTTGTGGAATAGATATGGAAAGAGCAGCAAAAATTTCTGGTGCAAGATTTTATTTTCTTAAAAATCCATTAGTAAGATTAAATTTTGCTATTTTAAACTATGCTCTTGATTTTATTTCTAAAAAAGGCTTTGAAATTTATCAACCACCATTTATGATAAATCGTACATCTTGTGAAGGTGTTATTGAATTTGAAGCTTTTGAAAATATGATATATAAAATAGAGAATGAAGATCTTTTTTTAATTGCAACATCTGAGCATCCATTAATTTCAATGTTTTCTGGAGAAACATTTTTAGAAAAAGAATTACCAAAATTTATTGCAGGAGTTTCTCCGTGTTTTAGAAAAGAAGCTGGAACGCATGGGAAAGATGAAAAGGGTATTTTTAGAGTACATCAGTTTGAAAAAGTTGAACAGGTTGCTATTTGTAAACCTGAAGATTCTTGGGATATTCATGAAAAATTATTAAATAATGCTGAAGAATTTTTTAAAAGTTTAGAAATACCCTTTAGAGTTGTTAATATTTGTACAGGAGATATAGGAAGTGTGGCTGCTAAAAAATATGATATAGAAGCATGGATGCCTGCGCAGGGTAAATATAGAGAGGTTGTAAGCTGCTCTAATTGTACTGATTATCAAGCAAGGAGATTAAATATAAAATGGAGAAAAAAAGAAGGTGCTGCACCTGAAGGTTTTGTACATACATTAAATTCAACTTTAGTTGCAACAGAAAGATTAATAGTTGCAATTTTAGAAAACTTTCAAAATAAAGACGGGTCTGTAAGCATTCCAAAAATACTTCAACCATATATGAATGGTATTAAAAAAATAGGTCCAACATCTTAATCTTTAAATATTTTATAAGATTCAAAATTTTAAAAGGAGATGTTTATGGGTAGAATAAAAACAACATGGATAAAAAATATTTCAAAAGAATTGATTAAAAAATATCCTGATAAATTTACAGATAACTTTGAGCAAAATAGTAAATTTTTATCTGAATTAAATTTATTTACAAGTAAAAAAATAAAAAATAAGGTTTGCGGATATATAAAAAAGTTAAAATCTAAGAGTATTTAACATTCGTTTTTTTCGCATTTTTCTTTATATTCACAATAATTACACATCCATAAATTTTTTGGATTTTCTTTTGCTTCTGGTGGAGGAAGTTTTCTTTCAGTAAGAAAATTATTAATTTTTTTAAATCTTTCTATGATTCTTTCTGCATCTTCTTTATTATATTTTATTTCATATGCTTTTGTTTTAAGATTTGTTTTATCAACATAAAGAATAATACCATCTTGAATTTTTGTAATATGCATATAAAGTTGAAGTTGGTCGATGTTATGTTTCTGTGCATCATTTATATAAAAAAGATTTTTTGCTGATTTTACCTCAACTAAATAAATTTTATTATTTGCTTTTATTTGAATTATATTATCAACTCTTCCAGAAATTTCTATTCCGTCTACTTCTAATTTTATAGGAAGTTCTGAGTTTAATAAAATGATATCTGGATTTTTTTCAGATTTTAAAACATTTACAATAAAATCATGAATTATATTTCCTACTTCAAATATTTTTGATAAATCAGGATGTATATCCTGAGGATATACATAATTATACCAAACTTTTCTCATACATAACCCTGCATCAGAAGGATAGTATTTTCCTATTCCTCTAATTTTCTTTTCCTTTTTAATATAATTGTCTATTAGTAAATTGAAATCAATCATAATTTTTCACTTTGGTGCGGGAGGCAGGATTTTCAAAATTTGTCTTTCTTGATGAACCTTCTTTCTTTAAGAAAGAAGGTTCTTTGAACCTGCGAACTCACTAAGAGACGGGATTTCTTATCATCGAAATTCTCAAAACTCAATATTCTTGAGTCCCGCGCCTTTGACCTGGCTAGGCGACTCCCGCAGGTAATAAAAATATTTAGATTTTGAAGAAATAAAAATATTAAGGAAGCAAAAATGCTTCCTATTAAAATTTTATAAATCTGCTGGTCTTATTGTTGCTCTTCCATTTTTCTTTGCTCTTTCAGCAGCCTTTTTTACTAATTCAACAACTGCTTTATCTAATGCATCAGCAAAATCTCCACTAAATCTCATACCTTTAACCAATTCTTTAACTTTACTTTTAACGACTAATGCCATATTCTCACCTCAATTTTAAATTAAAGCTTATTTTATTTAATATTTTTCTTTATTTATAAATACTGTTTTTCTCAGAAGTTTTAGGAGTTATTTCACAAGTACCATCAATTCCAATCTTATAGTTTATTTCACCATATGCGGTTTCAATTTTTTCTATATATTTTTTTATTTTTTCAATTAATCCCATTCTATATAATTTAGAATAAAAAAATTTAAAATTATCTATGGTGCCTCCGACGGGATTTGGACCCGTGTCGGCGGCTTTCTTCACTTTCATAGCAAAAGCTCAAATCTTTCGTAAGTACGAAAGGCCGCTATCCTTTCGGCATTTTTGACCGGACTAGACGACGGAGGCTTTTTGATTAATTATTTTTTAAATATATTTAAAATTTTAGTGGGCCGTGACAGATTCGAACTGTCGATCTTCACCGTTCCCAATTTTATTTATGTGATGGTGACGTCATTGCGGCTTTTTGTTACCGCTAGACCAACGGCCCTTTTAAGCTGTTGTTATTGCAAAATAACCTAATATTATTGCTATTAGCAATAATATTATTGCTATAATTAATTTTTTTGGATCTTTTAATTTTGGCATAATATAACCTCCTTTTATATTAATGGCGCTGGGACAGGGATTCGAACCCTGGAGGGCAAAAGCCCACTAGCTTAGCAGGATCGCCTTTCCAAATTGAAATCTAGCGCCGTACCACTTTACCTAGCATTTGGCTATCCCAGCTTAAATAAATAATAAGTAAAAATAATCTTTAAATATTTGCTTATTTATTTAAATAAATAAGTTTAAGGAGGTAATTTTTATGGCTATAACAATAAAAAATTTATCTGAATTATTTGGAAAAGATGTATTTACAACAAAAGGAGTATATTGTGGAAAAGTTGAAGATGTTGAATTAAGTCTTCAAAAATTTAGAATTAGATCTTTGTTAATAGAAGCAGCTAAAGGAAGTTTCCTATATAATATTATAAGTGGAAAACGTGGAATTATATTACCATACCAACTTGTAGAAAGTGTTGGAGATGTTGTAATAATAAAGCACATAACTGCACCATCATTAGCAGAAGAAACATCAAAAATGGAAGAAAAATCTGAAGAACCTCAATCTATTTCGAGTTTTTAAAAATTTCTGCTAAAGAAAAATAAATAATTTTTGCTGCTATTGTTTTTGATATTTCATCACATTTACAATTTAAAGGTGTATATTCTACAAAATCTATTGCACATAATTTTGATGCTAAAATTTTAATTATATTTTGTAATTCTAGCACACTAATTCCATTTATCTCTGGATTACCAACTGCTGGCATAATTGATGGATCTAAAATATCAAAATCAATAGAAAGATAAATTTTTCCTTTTATTTTTTTAATCTCATTTATATTTTTTAATATCTTTATTTTATTTTCTCTTAAAAATTTTTCTTCCTCCTTTGAATATGTTCTTATCCCATAAAGAAGCGCTTTATAACCATCTTCTATAAGATATTTTAAAACAGAGTCATGACCAAAATTTTTATTTTCACAATCAGGATGTGCATCTAACCAAACTATATAATCTGGTTTTATTTGTTTTATTGTAAAATAACTTATAGAATGCTCTCCACCAATAATAATTGGAAATTTTTCTTTTAAATTAGAAAACATTGTATTTATTTTTTCATTTAATTCATTAAAATTTTTTGCTGAAATAAAATTTTCTTTTATAAATATATTTGTTAAATCAATTCCTGAAATATAGGTTTCTAATTTTGGAAAAATATTTCTAATAATTTTTGGTGCTTTAGCAGAACCCTTTCTAAAAGTTTGAGTTTTATCAAAACTTATATAAAATATTGAAAAATCCATAAAGTTTTTTAAAAATTACAAATATTTATTTCTTTGCATTAAAATTAATTAAATATGAAAAATTATATTCAGTTTGTTACAACAGAAGGATTAGAAAGATATAATGCTAGAGGCATGGACTGTATTTTTAATATTAAAGGTAAGGATAAAAATAATGTTAAAATAAGATTTGATATTTCTCCAAAAATTTATCAGCAAGCTTTTAATGATAAATATATGCGTGAAGAAATGATAAGAAGAGAAATTGAAAGACAAATAAACCTTTTAGAAAACACTAACTTTATAATATTTACGCATGGACATAATGATCATTTTTGGACAGAAATTTTAGAATATGATGAAAATAATATAAATAAATATGGATATAAAATTAATGCAGATTTTACTGTATATTATCCACACTGTCTAAACAATGAAAATTATACTAAAAATACACAATATACAATTAAAGAAGAACTTAAAAAAAGAGTTGAAATTTTGAAAAAGTATAGTCCAAGATGCTATGAAATAGGTGCTTATGCGCGTGCAAAATATAACGGAATAGAAATTGAAATGCAAGAAGTAAAACATAGCACATATAAAGGTTTTGATTTGGGAAAAG
Organism: Candidatus Aenigmatarchaeota archaeon; assembly: GCA_018920255.1. GTDB lineage: Archaea > Aenigmatarchaeota > Aenigmatarchaeia > Aenigmatarchaeales > JAHLMR01 > JAHLMR01. The sequence continues at coordinate 25,825 of JAHLMR010000004.1, forward strand.
TTCTTACAGTAAATATAACAACACCTGAAAATAAAAAAATATTTTTCAGTTCAGATGTTTCTGGTCCAGAATATAATGAAACACGTAATTTAATAATAGATAAAAATCCAAATACTATTCTTTTAGATGGTCCTTATAATGATATTTTATCTGTTTTAGGAAATGGAAATAAGCAAGTTAAAAAATCTATTTCAGAGCTTAAAAAATCATATGAAAATTTATATAAAATAATATCAAAAACTACAGATTTGAAAGAAATAATATTAATGCATCATTTTATGAGAAATATAGAAATAAAAAATGATATTCAAAATATTCCAGAATATCTTAAAGATAAGATTTGTAATAATAAAATTGAAAATAAATTTAAAGAACATACTTTATTAATCTGTAATAAAATAGAAGAATATATTTTAAGCATTTTAGATAAGTGTGATGATAAAGAAATAGAAATATATACACCAAGCATATTAAAAAATGAAACAATTAAATTTTAATAGTTTAAAGGTGTGAGCTCAAAATCCCATGGATCTGCACTTGGATATTCTTCAACTATTGCAATTTTAAAATTAGGTTTTTTCTTAACTAAAATTTTTGCTATAAATTCTGAAGTTTCTACTCTGTTTTTATCTTTATTAACAAAATAATTTTTCTCTGAAATTTTTTCAGATTTTAAAAAATTTAATATGTCTTCTATTTTAGCATCAAATAATATTCCTTTTATAATAAATCCATCTTTAGATATTTTTTCAAATGGTTTTTTAATACCTTTAGCTCTATTTATTAATCTGTTTCTTAACTGACAGTTTAGTTTAAGAGATGCTGTACAAAAATGAATATTTATTTTATTAGTGTTTTCTTTTGCCCATTCTAAAATCTTTTCTGCTGTCTCTATACTTCCTTTAACTGCTGTTAAAGAATCTTCTCTTAATTCAAATCCTTGCTTTTTAAAAAACTCTATATTTCTGTCTGAAAATTCAAGCTCATTTAAATTTATAAAATCTGCTCCTATTTCTTCTAAAAATTTAATTAAATCTATTATATCATTTTCTTTTCCTGGAAAAACAGGTATTTCCATACCAACTTTCCAATTTTTCCATTTTCTTGCAACCTTAACAAATTCTTTATTAGAATGAATTCTTAGTTCATCTAGTCCAGCTTCATTGAGTTTTTTACATACTTCTTCTGGATTTTCAAGTATTCCGCTAGTATATAAGTGAATTTGAAATTTTTTTCCAAATTTTTGTTTTAAAAGTTTAATATATTTTATTGTTCTCTCTAATTCTATTAATGGCTCGCCACCAGTTATACCAGCTCCAGAAGAAGAACATGTTTTTGCTTCATTTATTATATCTTCATCTTTTTCGACCTTTTTTTCATTAGCCCAAACTTCATCTTTTCCATATCTTTTTTCAGATACTGTACAATACTCACAGTTTACATTACATTTTCCAGTAACAAACAAAACTAGTTTTTCTCCTTTAATACAGAGCTTACAACCATCTGTTAGTTCTCCTATGAACATTGAATTACATGGAGTTTTTGAGATTTTTCTCATTTCTTTTATATTTTATTTAAAGAATTTAAACTTTTTTTCTAAGTTCTTTAACTTTTTGATATAAAAGTTCTGCTAATTGTTTATATTCTTCTCTTTTAAGAGTATCTGGTATAAACAATTTTGCACCTATTCCATGCCCTCCAAATTTTGAAACCCAATCTTCTGGAAATTCGATGAATCCTTTTCCATCTAATTCTGTCCCAGGATATATTGTTGCTAAAGATATCATAATTTGATCTGGTTTTATTTTTTCTAATAATGAAATAGATTCTAAAACACTTTCTCTTGTTTCCCCCGGAAGACCAAAAGTAATATATGCTCTAGTTCTTATTCCTAATTCCTTCGTATAGGAAAATGCTTTAATTATAGAATCTAAATTCATTTTTCTTTTTGTTGTATCTAAAATTTTTTGGGAACCACTATCAACACCTATACAAATAAGAACACAACCTGCTTTTTGCATTTTTTCTAAAATTTCTTTGTTTAATGTATCTGCTCTACTTTCACAAGACCATCTAAAATCTAAATTTTCTTTTATTATAAAATCACAAATTTTATTTACATGTTCATGGTTTAAAGTAAAAGTACTATCTTCAAATCTTAATTTTTTAAAACCTAAATTTTTTAATTCCGTTAATTCTTCTAAAACATTTTCTGGTGTTCTAAATCTAACAATTCCTCGCCAAAACTTAGTAGCAGCACAATATATACAAGAATAAGGACACCCTCTACTTGTAATAAGAGACATTATTTTATATTTTTTATATGGAAATAATTTTCTATCTGGATATTTTAAAGAATCTAAATTCATTTCAAATTCTCTATCGGGATTATGAATAATTTTTTTATTTTCTTTAAATGATATTCCTTTAATATCTTTTAAGGAAAGGTTTTTTTCTATAGCATTTAAAAGTTCTATAATTGTTCTTTCTCCCTCACCTCTTACAACAATATCAAAACCATTGTTAATAGTTTCTTCTGGTCTAAATGTAGCATGCGCACCGCCTGCTATATAAATTGTATCTTTATTTTTTATTTCATTTAATAATTGAATTATTGTTTTAAAATTTGGTGTCATTACTGTAAATCCAATTACATTTGGTTTATAGTTTTTAATTTCTTCTTTTAGTTTTTCAGTTCCTATTTTTTCTATGTGACAGTCTAAAACTTTTACTTCCCAAGAAGTTTGTTTTGCTGCAGTTGCCACATATCCTAATCCTAATGGAAAAGCATCGTCCCCTTTATATTTCTTAAACCATGGGTTTATAAATAAAATTTTCATAAAAAATATTAATAGTTAAAGGTTTATATTTATTCAATCTTTATAAAATCTTAATTATAATTTTTAATCAGGTGGTATTTATGCCTATAACTAAAAAAATAAAAAGTAAAAGAATTTCTAAAAAAGAAGTAAAAAAAGAAATTTCTGTACAAAAAATTCCTGATAATAAAGCATACGAATTAATAGAAAAGTATAAAATTCCTACTGTAAAATATGCGTTTGTTAAAAATGAAAAGCAAGTTCAAGAAAATGTTAAAAAATTAGGGTTTCCACTTGTTATGAAAGTTTCTGGAAATATTATACATAAAACAGAAATTGGTGGAATAATAAAAAATATAAATTCTGAACAAGATGCTTTAACTGCATTTAAAAAGCTTATGAAAATAAAAGGATGTGAATCTGTTTTAATGCAAAAACAAATTGAAGGAATAGAATTAATTATAGGTGCAAAACAAACAAAAGAATTTGGAAATGTTGTCTCTGTTGGAATTGGAGGAATTTTTGTTGAAGTACTGAAAGATATTTCTTTTAGAGTTTGTCCTATAACAAAAGAAGATGCTCAAAAAATGCTTACCGAATTAAAAGGATATCAAATTCTTACTGGTGCAAGAGGAAAATCTGTTGATATAAATAAAATTATAGAGGTTATTCTATCTGTATGTAAGTTAATTGAATCTGAAAAATTTTCAGAAATGGATATTAATCCTTTAATTTGTAATGAGAATGGATGTTATGCAGTTGATGTTAGAATAATAAAGTGAAAACATGGTTGAATGCGAAATTTGTGGAAAAAAAGCAAGTAAAAAAGCTGAAATTGAAGGAGCAATTCTTAACGTTTGTGAAAGCTGTGTTAAGTTTGGAAAAGAAATTGTAACACCAAATGTTTTAATAAGAAAACCAAACATTAAGCCATCTAAAATAGAAGAAATTATAATAAGAGATGATTTAAATATTTTAGTAAAAAAACATAGAGAAAAATTAGGATTAACTCAACAGCAGTTTGCTGAAAAAATATTTGAAAAAGTTGGGGTTATAAAAAGAATTGAAGAAGGTTGGATTCCACCTATTGAAATTGTAAGAAAGCTTGAAAGAGAAATGAAAATGAAACTTACAGAAAATTAAATTTTAAAATTATTCAAAATTTCTGTTTTTATAATTTCTTCGAAACATAATATCCATCTAATTCATATCCCAATTTATAAAAATATTGTCTTACTCCAACGCCAGCTATTACATAAATTTTATTAATTCCGTAGTCTTCTTTTGTAATTCTTTCTGCTTCTTTTACAAGTTTTTTTCCTAAACCTCTGTGTTGAAAATGAATATTTGTTGGTTGTTTTCCTATTTCTAATTCTGGTCCATAAGTATGAAGCTCTCTTATTATTGCTTTTCCATTTTGATTTATTCTTAATCTTAATAATGAAAATAAAGCATTTGATGTTTCAAAACTTAAAAATATTTCTTTACCGCCTGATGCATTATAGTTTATTCTTTTCATTTTAATTTCATTTAAATTTACATTACCACCAGAATGTAGAACATGTCCTATTTCTCTACATCTTATACAATTACATTTCATATTGTTTTCTTTCATATATTTTTTTAATTCATCTCTTAAATGCGAATATTTACATTCTGATATAATATATTCTGCAGGAATATCTCTCATTATCCTCATAATTCTTACATATTCAGGAACTATTGATTTTATTTTTGCAAGAAGTTTAACTATTTCTTCAGTTGTATATGGTTTATATTCATTTTTATTATACATTTCTTCAAGTTTTGTTCCTTTTATTACAAATGTAGGATACAATTTTATTTGATCTGGTCTAAATCTTTCATCTTCAAAAAGCATTTTTATTTTTTGAAAATCTTCTTCTAAACTAGCTCCAGGAAGTCCAAGCATAAGATGGTATCCTAATTTAAAACCCGCTTCCTTTAAATTTTTAGTTGCTAAAATTACATCTTCTAATGTATGTCCTCTATTTGTAATTTTATAACTTTCGTTATCAGGAGATTGTACACCAATTTCAATTCTTGTTGCTCCGTAATACAAAAAAGATTCTATATCCTCAGGACTACAAAAATCTGGCCTTGTTTCTAAACATAATGCAACACATCTATGATTTGCAGTTTCATTTATTTTTTTAGCTTCTTCTAAAGAATTAGATTTTATTCCATTTAAACCATCAAAACACTTTTTAATAAATTCTTCTCTATATTCTTTTGGATAAGCGCTAAAAGTACCACCCATAACAATAAGTTCTATTTTATTTGTTACATGGCCCATTAATTTAAGAATTTTTAATCTTGATAAAACTTGTTTTTCTGCATCCCAATTACAATCCTTTGCTCTTAAAACAACAGGACTTGTTTTTGTATAACTCTCTGGAACATTTTCTTGAGAAGGACAGTAAATGCATTTTCCATGCGGACATGGAAAAGGTTTTAACATTACTGAAATTGGAGTTACTCCTGAGATAGTTCTTATTATTTTTTTCATAAATTAAAAATAAAGAATAAAAGTTTTTAAATTATAGCTTAATTTTAAATATTAATTTAACTTCTTAATAGTAATAAAAAATAGAAATATTTAAATATAAGTTAAAGTATATTTATTATTAGGGTGAAAAATATGAGTAAAATGTTGCAACTGAAACTGCTGTATGGTATAAATTAGTAAATGGAATAACAGGAAATAGCGATAAAAATGATAATTATTGTTTACTTAATATTTATGCTTTGAAAATGGGCTTATTTAATAATGGTAAATTTAAAATTCCGAATCCAGTTTCAAACTATGATACTGAATCTTAAATAAAGGTGAAAAATATGTATGATATTGAAGTTAAAGAAATAGTAGAAAAATTACAAAAATTAGCAGATCCGAATGAATTAAAGAAATATCCACAAGAAGAAATAGAATATTTTCAAAAGGTTATTGAAAAATGTTTAAATAAAATTTAATTTAAACAATCCTAACTTCAGAAATATTAGCATTGCGTTCTAAAATTTCACGAATAACTTTTAATTTACTCCCGCCTTTTCCTATTACCATGGGTTTTAATTTTGCATCAACAGAAATTAAAACAGAATCTCCAACAAATTTTATTGATTTTGCTTCTGGAATTAAATTTTTTATAAACTTATTTATTTCAGAAGACCATTCAAACAAAATAATATTTTTCTTTAACATTTTTTTTGCAATATTAATATTTTGCCCATTTTTTCCTATTGCTTTTCCTAAAAGACCTTCTTCTACTATAAAAAATATTGTTTTTGTTTCCGGAGAATAAACACAATCATGAACAGATGTGCCTGTTATAGTTTCAAATGTTGTTATCATTCTAATTTTTTCAGAATCTAATACACGCATAATTTTCACATCTTTTTAATTCCTAAAACTGCAATTGCAAATGGTTTTGCAACAAAAATTCCTAATTGTTTTCCTGTTCCCTGAAATTCTTCAACTTGTATATTTGATAATTTAGCATTTCTTATTAAATCATTTTTTATTTTATCCGGACAATTTTTAGCATAAATAACATACTCTATTTTTCCATTTTTTATTCCCTTTAAAACACTACGTGAGCCTATTACAAGTGTTTTTGTCTCTAGTGCTTTTTTTATTTTTTCTTCTAAACTCATGGTTTTTCACCTTTTATTTAAAAGAATATTTAAGTTTTTAAGCCTTTTCTTTCTTTTTAGGTTTATATAAAAGCTCAAACATTCCTGTTCCTACAGGCACAATTTGATTAATCATTACATTTTCAACAACACTTTCTAACCTATCTTCATCAGCAACAACTGCAGCATGAGTTAAATGTTTTATTGTTTCTTCAAAATTTGCTCTAGCAAGAACAGAACCTTTTGCTCCAGCAACTCCATATCTTCCTATTGGTTTTATATCACCATCTACAGTCATCATATCTGCAACAAGCATAATATATCTTATATCAACATCAAGACCCTGATCTCTCATTGTAGAACTTGCTTCTTCTATAATAGCATTCCTAGCTGCTTCTATACCTAAAACTTCGTAAATTTCATGAATGTTATTTGTTTTTATCGATGATATGTCAATACCATTAACATTTAAAATATCTTTAAGATTACTTCCCACCGTATTTAAAACCCATCTATCATTTTCTTGAGAAACAATCACTTGTTTTATATTTTTAATTCCACTTATATACAAATCTATAACTTTTGTACGTAGCTTTTGTAGTTCTTTTATATCAATTTCTTCAGAATCAGATTTTATAACAATTTTATTTTCTTTATTTGATATTTTAAATTTTGGAAGTAACTCCTCTAGCTTTTTCACAATTTTATTTATTGTTAAATCATAGTGTTTCATTAAAGAATTATTAATATTTATTTCAACTGCATTATTTACTAAATCTATTATAACTTCATCTGCTATGTCTTTAATTCTTATTTCTTTTATTAATCTAGAAATTTCTGCTGCTTTTTCTTTTGTATCATAACTTTTTTTAAGATATATTTTCATTGATGGTGTAGATGGTTCTCTTCTAGCATCAAATATTTCAATTAATCTTGGTAAACCTAAAGTTACTTGAACTTGAACAGAGCCTGCGACATGATATGTTCTCATTGTTAACTGAGTTGCTGGTTCTGAAATACTTTGAGCTGCAATAACACCAATAGCTTCTCCTGGTTCAACTAAAGAACTTTTATAAGCTTTTATAACCTCTTCTATTATTTTTTCTTTTTGAGATTCTGATAAAGATAAATTCGATATTTCTGTTTTAAGTTGATTATATAATTTTGGTGGTAAAATTTCTTTTGCTTCTTCCAGATTCATAATTATCACTTCACAAATTTTTGTACTATTGATTTTATATCAATAGTACCCCAATTTGATTTGCTAGGATCTATTCCATCCTCTCCAAAATTAAATTGTACTATTATTTTTCTATTATCTCTAATTGTTCCATCATATTCTACTTTAAGGTCTTGAAGAGCATTCATTAATCTTCTTTCTAAATAACCACTATGTCTTGTTCTTAATGATTTATCCATAAGCGATCCTCTTCCTGATACTGCATCAAAGAAAAATTCATATGGTTTTAAACCAGTTTTAAATGAGCTTCCTACAAATCCATGAGCGTCTAAAGATAAATCATTTTCTTTGAAATGAGAAAGTGTTCTTCCAGTATATCCTCTATGAATTCTTTCTCCTAAACTTTGTTCTTGACCTACTGCTCCAGCAATTTGAATAAGATGTAATAAACTTCCTCTTGCTCCGGATTTTGCAATCATAATAGCACAATTTTCTTTTTCAAATACTCCAGAATCCTCTATTACTTTTCTTACTGAATTTATAATTCCACTAACTATTTGCATAATTCTTACTTCAACAGTTTCTTTAGCTGTTCTTCCTGGTAAACATTCTAATTCTCCTTTTTTATAGATCTCAATTAATTTTTCTACTTCTTTTTTTCCATTTTCTATTATAGAATTTATTTTTTCTTCATTTTCTTTAGATACAATTTCAAAATCATCTAAACCAATTGTGAATCCCAATTTTTCAAGCCATTTTATTCCTAACTTTGATACTCTATCAATAAATTTATGTACCTCTTCTGTACCATATTCTTTTTCTAAAATATCTATTATTTTACCTTTTTCTCTTCCTATTGCATTTGCATCTATTACTCCTTCTATTAATTTTCCATTTTTTATAACAGTTTTAACTCCTGATTTTGATTTAAATTCTATATTTAAATCTTTTGGAAGAAGATAACTAAAAATTTCTTTTCCTGTAAATTTATTTTTATTTGGAAGTTCAACTTCAACTCCTATTTCAAAAAGTAGTTGTAGTGCTGTTTCTCTACTTACTTCTGTTCCATCTTTTGTTAAACTATATAAACCTGAAACATGATCATGTTCAGCTCCTATTAAAGGACCACCATATCTTGGTGATCTTATATGCTTTGGAACAGCCATAAGTAAAGCTGCTTCAGCTCTTGCTTCTTCGTTTTGAAGTACATGTAAATTCATTTCATCTCCATCAAAATCTGCATTATATGGAGGACATGTACATATATTAAGAGTAAATGTTCTCCATGGTGTTACTCTAACTCTATGAGCCATCATTGAAACTCTGTGAAGTGATGGCTGTCTATTAAATAAAACTATATCTCCGTTTTGTAAGTGTCTATGTACTATATATCCTGGAGCTATTTCTTTTGCTATTTCTTCACGATTTTCATCTGTAATTTTCTTTTTTCTTCCATCTGGTCTTATTATATAATTTGCACTAGGCCAAGATGGATTCAATATAAGTGTTTTTATAAATTCAATATTATTTTTTGTAACATAAACTGGTATTGTTAAATCTTTTGCAACTACAAGTGGAACTCCAACTTCATCTATACTTATAAATGGATCTGGTGAAATAACTGTTCTTGCTGCAAAATTTACACGTTTTCCTGCTAAATTATGTCTAAATCTTCCTTCTTTTGTTCTTAATCTATCTGCTAAAGTTTTTAGTGGTCTTCCAGATCTGTGCCTTGAAGTAGGTATTCCTACTAAACTATTATCAAAAAATGTTGCAACATGATATTGTAATAATTCCCATAAATCTGAAATAATAAAATCTGGAGCGCCAATTTCAATACTCTCTTTTAATCTTTGATTTATTCTTAAAATATCTACAATTTTATGAGTTAAATCATCTTCACTTCTTTCACCTGTTTCTAGGGTTATAGATGGACGAACAAGTACAGGTGGTACTAAAAATAATGTAAGAATTAACCATTCTGGTCTTCCTCCTAAGAATTTTAAATCTTTTAAATCTTCATCTGGTATTTTTTCAAATCTTTCCCTTATTTGAAGTGGATTTAAAATATTTTCTCCTTCAATAAATGTATATGGTTTTTCAAATTTTATTGGAATCTGTTCTTCCCCACAATATGGACATTTCTTTGGTTGTGTTACTTTTTTTGTCATTATTCTTGAACATTTTCTACATGTTATTTTTAGAAGCTTATAAATATAATTTGCATAAAGTACATGAATAACTGGTTTAACTAATTCAATGTATCCAAAGTGTCCTAAACATCCTTCCATTGTTAAACCACATGTTCTACATTTTAGTCCTGGGTCAATTACTCCTAATCTTGGATCCATTGGTCCTCCTTCAACTGGAAACCCATCATTGTCATATAAATCTGATTTTGTAACTTCCATTACTGCTAATTTTTTTGCTTCTTGTGGTGAAATTAATTTAAATTCTATTTTTTTAATTATACTAACCACCGTTTAAAACTATTTTTGGATAAATAAACATACTCTTTAATTCATCTAACATAAGTTTAAATGCAAATGATATTTCTACTTCTTCTATTTCAGATTCGCCACATATAGGACAAATATATTTATCTTTTGTTTTTGACCATGATGCTAAAATACCGCATGATTTGCAAATTGGTACTTTAACTTTATCACTCTCGAATCTTTCTTTTAAAGTTAATACTGCACCATGAGCAATAAGAACATCTTTTTCCATTTCTCCTAATCTTAAACCACCCTCTTTTGCTTTTCCTTCTGTTGGTTGTCTTGTTAATAAAGTAACAGGTCCAGTTGATCTACTTTGTAGTTTATTTGCAACCATATGATCTAGCTTTAAATACCATTGCATACCAACAAAAATTTCAAATTCCATTCTTTCACCTGTATAAGAATTATAAAATGATTCTTTACCATCTGATCTGAATCCAGCTTCTCTTAATAAATTTTTAATATCTTCTATATTTAATTTTGAAAATGCAGTTGCATCTATTTTCTTGCCAGAAAGTGCTGCTGCTTTTCCACAAAGTATTTCAAGAACTTGACCTATTGTTTGTCTAGATTGAATAGCATGTGGGTTTATTATAATATCTGGAATAACACCTGAAGCAGAAAATGGCATATTATTTTGATCTAAAATAATACCTATAACACTTTTCTGTCCATGTCTTGATGCAAATTTATCTCCAACTTCTGGAACTCTTAAATCCCTTACTGAAACTTGTACAAATTTGTTTCCGTTAATATTTTCTGTTATAAAAACTTTATCTACAATTCCACCTTCTTGTGGTCTCATACATAAAGATGTTTCTCTTGTATTTGCTATTCCTGAAATTAATTCGTTTGCACTTAAAAATCTTAATGGGGATGTTCTTCCCACAAGCACTCCGCCTGGTTTTATAATTGTTTCTGGGTTTACAATACCATCTGAAGAAAGATATGAATATGCTTCTTCTGATTTATAACCATTAACATCTTTATCTGGTATTCCTATTTTATCTTTTTGTCCACCCCAATACTTTTTTTCTTCAATTGAATAAACTCTATAAAAATATGACCTTAATAAACCACGCTCAACTGATGCTTTATTAAATATAACTCCATCTTCCATATTATATCCTGTATAACTCGCTATTGCAACTATAACATTTTGTCCTATTGGATGATGATCAATTCCAATAGTTGATGTTGTAACTGTTTCAACTAAAGGAGTTTGTGGATAAATTAAAATATTAAATTTACTATCAACTCTCAACGGATAACTTATTAATGGTATACCTATTGCTTGACAAACCATTTTTGCACCAAAGTTTACTCTGTCACCTCTATTATGTTCTGGAAATGGTATTGCAGATGCAGAAACTCCTAATAAAGTTAAAGGAGAAATTTCTAAATAATTATGTTCTTTTGTTACATTTTCTGGATAAAATGCAACTAGCATATCATCTTCTTCTGCTGCATCTAAATATTCTATTATTGAATTTTTAATTAAATCATACCATGTCATTGTTTTTTCTTTTAATTTTTCAATATGTTCTTTTGTTAATTTTGGGGTTCCGTTTTCTACTAAAATTAATGGTCTTCTTACTCTTCCTGGCCCAGAAAATATTATAATTTCATTTTCTATTTTTCTATAAGAAACATTTATTTCTTTACTTATATTTGAGTTTCTTCTTTCTTTTCTTATATATTCTACAAATTCTTTTGGTTTATTTGTATATCCTAAAATTTTTCCGTTATAAAATATTATTGTATCATCTTCCTTTTCTTTATCTTTAATATATGATTTTATTGAGTTTAAGAATTTTTTTTCTTCTACATGTGATATTCCTTTTGTTATTTCTGCAAATAATGCTAAATGTTTTCTTAAACCTATTGTTGGACCTTCTGGTGTTTCTGCTGGACAAAATCTTCCAAAATGAGTAGCATGAAGTTCTCTTGCTTCAAAGTGCTCTTGTGTTGTTGTTAAAGGAGAAAGTACAAGACGTAAATATGAGAGAGTTTCTAAATAATTTTTTCTTTCAAGTCTTTGAGAAACTCCTGTTCTTCCTCCTGGCCATAAACCTGTTGCTAATGCAGAAATTATTTGGTTTGTTACAGCGTTTGCTTCTACTATAGTTTGAAGTGGAGGTAGTTTTCCTCTTTTTGCCATTTTTTGATAATTATATTTAATTCTTGCTATTAAACCATATCTACTTATTATTATAGATCGTAAAAGAAGTTCTAATAAATCGCATGCTAGCTTTATTCTTTTATTTTTATAATGATCAATATCATCTTCTGGAAGAATATCTAAACCAACTTTTATTATTTTATTTATTAAATATCCTAAATATTTTGCTTTTTCTTTTCTATCTTTTGCTTCCTGACCAATATGTGGAAGAAAATACATATCTAAAATTAAATCTATTCTTGATTTTACATATTCCTTTGGTATTTTTAAAAGATTTCCTAAAAATTCATAAGCATCTTTTTGAGTTTGCACTTCAGAAGTATATAAATTTGGATAAAAATCTGATATTATTTTTTCTTCTGAACTAATTAAATCAATTATTTCTTTGTCTTTTTCTATTCCAAGTGCTTTAAATATAACAATAATAGGAACTCTTTTTAGTGATGCAAATGAAATCACTATACTTCCATCATTTTTTCTTTCTAAAGTATGTCTTTGAATATAACCATTTGCTTCTGAATTTAATCTTAAAATTTCTGTATAATTTCCTATATTTTGTTTTTCTATTATAAATTGATTTGAAGCAATTTCTTCTATTAAAACTAACATTCTTTCTATACCATTTATTATGAAATATCCTCCTGGATCATCTGGATCTTCGTTAATTTCTTCTAATTGTTCTCTTGACATTGTTGAAAGCGGACATAATCTTGATTTAACCATTATAGGTATATCACAAACATGAACGTTAACTGGTTCTTGTTCAACTTTATTTATTATTGGTTTTATTTCTAAATAAACTGGTGCAGAATATGTTAATTCTCTTATTCTTGCTTCGTAAGGAAGAATTTTTCTTATACTTCCATCTGCTTCTTGTATGCTTGGCTCACCAATAGTAACTTTTCCAAATTTTAAAATAAGTTCTCCTATTTCTGGTATTTCTGGTTTTATTTCTTTAATTTCATCAAAAATTCTTTGTAATCTATTTTCAATAAAATCATTATAACTTTCAATTTGAAATCTTACAAATCCAATTTCATCTTTAAATGCACGTAATAGCGGTTGAAACTCCATAAATATAACCTTATATTTTAACAACAAGTCTATAATATATTGATTCTCCTGCTGTATGACTTTTTCTAATTATTTTAATTACATCTCCTTCTTTTGCACCTATAAGTTTTACAATTGGATCATTTATACTTATTTTTGGAAGTTGTTGTTCTGAAATGTTTAATTTTTGAAGAAGTTCGTTTTTTTCTTTTTCATTAAGTATGATGTGCTTAGGGACAAGATAATGATCTAGAATTTCTTTATTTATATTTATCCCTTTCAAAATAGCACCTCTTAAGCCGGCTTAATTTTAGTGAAAAATTTATATAAATCAAAATTTATAAAGATTTGCTTTTTATTTTTTTAAACTTAAAAAGAGAGAAAATTTTAAAAAATTTGTTTACAATATCTAAACTGGTGATAAAATGGTTGAATTTAAAGAAATTCTTTTAAAATATAAACAAATTATTTGGCCTGAAGTTCAAAGATATTTATTAAAATCTGGTCCTTATGGTTTTGATAAAGTTGTTAATGAATATTCATTAAGACAAGGAAAGTATGGAAGAGGAGCACTTATTTTAATGACATGTAAAGCTTTTGGTGGTGATATAAATAAAGCAATAAGAACTGCTGCTGCTATGCAACTATCTGAAGATTGGCTTCTCATTCATGATGATTTTGAAGACGGGTCTCTTGAAAGAAGAGGAAAACCTGCTTTACATAGAATTTATGGAGATTATATTGCAGTAAATGCTGGAGATATGGTACATTTACTTATGTGGAAAGCATTAATAGATAATAGAGAAATTTTAGATGAAAAAACATTTTTTAGAGTATTATATGAATTTTTAAGATTTTTAGAAATAACTGCAACAGGACAACATATTGAAATGTATACAACATTTAATAGACCGCTTGAAGGATTAACAGATAAAGACTATGAAGATATTGTTTATGGAAAAACATGTGAATATACAATTGCTGGCCCGATGAGATTAGGTGCAATAATTGCTGGAGAATCTGATGATACTTTAAAAAAATTAAGTGAAGTTGGAATTCCTCTTGGAAAAGGATTTCAGATTAGAGATGATTTGTTAAATTTAATCGGTGAAGGAAAAGAATATGGAAAAGAAATAGGTGGAGATATTGTTGAGGGAAAAAGAACTTTAATGTTAATTCATCTTGTTAATAATACTTCTGGAAAAGAACATGAAGATGTATTAAGAATTATGTCTAAACCAAGAGAAAAAAGAACACCTGAAGATGTAAAATATATCATTGAACTTATGAAAAAGAATGGCTCAATTGAATATGCAGAGAAAAAAGCAGAAATGTATGCAAACGAGGCAAGAGAAAAATTTAGAAAATATTTTTCAAATCTTCCGAATAAAGAAGAGTTTGAAGCCGCAATAGATTTTTTTGCATTAAAAAGAAGGGTTTGAGAAAAAAATATCAAGAACTTTTTTCAATCCTACTTTAGTCTGATTTTAACACATATAAATTTGTTTTTAAATTTAATAATGCTCCCGCAATTGCTGTTGCAACTCCATGCTGTCCTGCTCATGTCTTTCCCTAAAACTTTACGGAATTAAAACTTCCATTAAAATCTAAAAAATAAATTATTTCTTCATCTAATTTTTCTAAATCCAACAAAACTTTTTCTTGTCTTGGCCTCCCATTAGAATTTCTAAAATCTCTTTGAAATGAACCACATTTTATAAGAACTGAATCATCAATTTTAATAAATGAGATTTGTTTTAAATTGAACTCAACTTTTCTTAACCTTGACCATGCCCCTCTTTTTATCCTTTCTAATTCATAGTTTGA
>JAHLMR010000005.1 GCA_018920255.1 Candidatus Aenigmatarchaeota archaeon
CAAACAACTTCAACAGCAAGTTCTGGAATTTCACAAATTACAACAGGAATGTCCCAAAACTTTGTTATAGAAGCAGTTAGCGGAAAACAAATAACAATAAGAAATACAGGACAAACCCCAATAACAAATTTTGCAATTTATGTAGATGAAAAACCAGTTAATTTTACTAATTCTTCAAAAATAGTTAATCCAGGAGAAATTTATACATTTTTTGTTTATGATTTTATTGATTATTCTTATCCAAGAACTTTAAAAATAACAATTCCTGGAATTGTGCAAACAAAACAAGTTGGAAAAGAAAATTCAGACCCAAGTTTAATTGGATATTGGAAATTTGATGAAGGTTCGGGGACAATTGCTTATGATTCTTCTATTTATGGAAATGACGGAATTATTAATGATTCAATACGAGTAGATGGAAAATATGGAAAAGCATTATATTTTACTGGACTTAATACAAGCTTTGTTACTGTATTAGAAAATGATATTTTAGATCCAAAAGAAATATCTTCTGAAGCTTGGATAAATATATTTGATTATAATTATGGAAATATCATAGAAAAGGGTGCAAATAATGGATATAGATATAGAATAGAAGGTTCAGGTAAAATTAGGTTTTTTGATAGAGGTGCTAATAATTTTGTTTTTTCTAATGATATTCTTCAAAAGAATATATGGATATATGTGGTTATTTTAGGTAATGCAAGCGGTTTGTATATTTACATAAATGGTACTCTTTCAAATATGAATACTACTCAACCATACAGTGGAAGTAATACTATTCAAAATTTAACTATTGGTAGATGTGATGATTATAAAGAAAATTTCAATGGAACAATCGATGAAATCCGCATATGGAATCGTGCACTAACACCTGAAGAAGTTTTGAATCATTATTTGCATGGACCAGTTTAAGAAATAAAAAGTTTTAAATTTTACCTTAAAACTATTCAATTTTCCATCTTAAAATAGCGCCAATTCCACCTAAACCATAAAACTGTTCTCCTTCTTTTGTATCCCTTGAAATTAATTCAATATTTGTACCATACTCTTTAGCAAGATCTTCAAAACTTTCAATTATACCTCTTTTCCCTAAAATATTTGGCTTACTATTACAAGAGCTACATTTTATATTTTCTTCTGATTTACCAAAAACTTTTTCTGAATTTCCACAACTACAAACAATTTCAAATTCATAGTATTCTAAATTTTCTGAAATTAAAATTGTTTCAACCGCACCTGCAATAACAGCATTTTTAACAGATTCTAATCCATAAGTTACTAATCCAGTTTCTTTTTGAAGATGTGTAAAAAACTTATTTAAAATTTCTTTTTCTTTTTGTATAGCAGCACCTGAAAGTACGTTTTTACTTTTTTCAACAAGTTCTTGAAGCCCATATTCATCTGTATATCCAACATCAACAACATCTAAAACCTTTTTCTTTAATTCTGTATCAAGATAATCACCATTATAAAAATCAGATTTAGATGGACCTGGACCACCTATTATTATACCTAAAATATTAATTGGTAATAATTCTTTAACACTTTCTGCTATTTCTTTAAAAAAATCATTTATTAATCCTTCCCTTACTCTTTGAAATCTCATTTGAGATTGACCACCTTTAATAAATTTTCCAGGTACAATAGAATCTAATTTTCTTAAAGTTTGAATTGTTTTTCCTTTTAAAATTCCTATTGTAGCTTCTTTAGTATCCATAACCAAAAGACCATAAACTTCTTTTTCCTTAATAATTTCTAAAAGAGGACTTAATTCAAATTTTTGATCACACCAATATAATTTTATTTTTATAGGTTCAGGCGGCTCTAATGCCCAAATTTTAATATCACTCACTCCTTCTTTTTCTGAAACATTTCCACAAAAAATTACAAGTCCGTTTGGTGGAGTTTCTTTGTATAGTTTTAAATGTTGAATTATTTTTTCTAAAGCATCAACAACATTTTTTCTTGTAGATTTTGATTTAATATTTAATGCGGTTCCTTGTTCACTTTTTATTTGTGCAGCAATATCATTAATATTATATCCAGAAGGAATGTAAACACTAACAAGTTCAGTATGTCTGCCCTTTATTTTTTCAAGATCTTCAATAAGCTTTTTTAATTTATATTTAGGATCTTCTGTCATATCAAACACTTATTTTTAAAAGAATTTAAAATAAATTTTAGTTATACAAACTTTTTCCCTTCTTCTATTCCAAATTCAAATGAAGCTAAATTTTGTTCAACATTTCTTTTTATCGAGCATTTTATTGCTTTAATTATATTTTCTTTTTTTAATGGAATTAAACCTAAAGAAAATGCAAAACCTACTAATGCTATATTTCCATAAATAGGATTTCCAAATTTATTTTCACAATTTTTAGATAAATTTACAAAATATATCTTTTTACTAAATTCCTTTAACATTTCCTTTATCTCTTCTTCAGAGGGGTAATGTTCATTTAAAATATTAGAATAAGGTGATTTGACTGGATTGTTATCAATTATAAAAACTGTTTTTTCCTTACTTCCATATTTTGCATATCTTAATGCTTCAGAAGGTTCTGTAGCAATTATTAAATCTGCTTCTCCACGAGGAATTGTTGGAGAATGAACATTTCCAAATCTTACAAAAACTGGTATTGAACCTCCTCTTTGTGAAAGACCATGCAATTGAAGACCCATAACATATTTTTCTTCAAATTCGGCAGCCCTAGCTATAACAACACCAGAAGTAAGCACTCCTTCACCACCAATTCCAGCTATAAGTATATTATATTTCATTTTCTTTCACCTTGAAATGCTTTTATAGCCTTTGCTGGGCAAATTTGTGAACACACAGAACAGCCCCAACAAAGTGAAGTATCTATCCAATATTTTTTACCATTTTCATCTCTTTGAATTGCAGGGCATGCAAATTTATCAATACATATTCCGCATTTTGTACATTTTTCTTGGTTTATTTGGAATTTAACAAAATCTTTTCCTTGCGAAAGTATTCTTCTCCTCATAAGAAGTCTACATTCTCCTCTTGCTATTAATACTCCTAATTCATTTGATTTCCAAAGTTTTTTCATTTTTTCCTGAAGTTCTTTTTGATTCCAAGTATTAGCAATTTCAACGTTTTTTATTCCGATTGCTTTTACTATATCTTCTATTTTTATTTTATCTGTTGGTCCAAAACTATTAATTCCGGTTCCTGGATTTGGTTGATGTCCTGTCATAGCTGTTATTGAATTATCTAAAATTATAACAATTGGAGCAGAATTATTATATTTCATATTTATTATTCCTGGAATTGCTGCATGGAAAAATGTTGAATCACCAATAAAAACAACCGGACGTTTTGCTCCAACTTTATAAAATCCATGTGCAAACCCAGTACTTGCTCCCATTGATATATCAAAATCTTGCGTTTTAAAAGGTTCATATATTCCTAATATATAACATCCAATATCTCCTGGCATAGGAGTATCTTTATCTACAATCTCTCTAATAGCAAAGAATGTTGATCTATGAGGACAACCTGGGCATAAAGCAGGTTTTCTAGTTGGAATTTTCATTTTTTTAATTAATTCATCTTCCTTGTTCCAATCTTTAATTTTTATATTTAAAATAGGTGCAATTTTAGAATAAATTAAATCTGTTTCTAATTCATCAATTCTTGGAAATAAATCTTTTCCATATATTTTTAATTTAGGGTTAACATCTTTTGCAATTTGTCTTACATATTCTTCTATAAAAGGTTCAAGCTGTTCAACAACTATAACAACATCTAAATTTTTTATAAATTTAGAAATAAATTTTTTTGGAAATGGATAAATAATATTTAGTTTAGCAATTTTTGCATAATTATAAATTTCTTTTTCCATTAAATATTCATAACATACTCCAGAAGTTATAATACCTATCTTTGAATTTTCTTTTCCTGTTTCTATGTTAAAATTTTCATATTCTTTTTCTATTTCTTCTAGTTTTTTTAATACATTTTCATGTTGTTTTTGTATACCAGGTGTTATATTATAATACTTTTCAAAGTTTTTTTCAAAATTTCCTTTTGTTTTAATATTTTTAGGAATGTTTTTTAATTCAACTGTTCCTATAGCATGATTTACTTTTGTAGTTGTATGAAGTATAACTGGAATTTGATACTTTTCTGATAATTTAAATGCTTCTATAGTAAAATCTTTCGCTTCTTGTGGATTTGATGGCTCTAACATTGGTATATTTCCCATCCTTCCAACCCACCGCGTATCTTGTTCTGACTGAGCACTACTCCAACCATGAGGATCATCAGCAACAACATAAACAAGCCCGGCATTAACACCTGTATAAACTACTGGAAGTAAAGAATCTAAAGCAACGTTTAATCCAAAATGTTTTACTGCAGTTAACGCTTTAACTCCACAAAAAGCAGCTCCAGCAGCAACTTCAAATGCAACTTTTTCATTTGTACTCCATTCAAAATATATTTTTGCATCCTTTGCAATACTTGCTAACGCATTTCCAATTTCTGAACTTGGGGTTCCTGGGTAACATGCAACTAAGCCAACTCCTGCTTCTAATGCTCCACGAGCAATTGCCTCATTTCCAAGAAGCACAATTTTTTTATTTTCTTCAAGTAAATATGACATAAAAAATAATATTTTAAAAGAATATTTAAAGTTTTTAACTTATATCAATTTTTATACCAGAAGGAAGTTCATTATCCCTAACATATCCAAAACTTATCTCCTTTGCTTTAGTTGCAGTTTTTATATCATCTAAAAATTCTTTTAATCCTTCTCTTTGTTCAAAATTACAATCTATTATTATTTTATTTAATTCGGCATTTAAAGCAATTTTTCTATCATGTTTCCATTTTCTTATAAAGGAAATAATTTCGATAGCTAAATCACCGTTTCTTTCAATACTTTCATCAAAAAATTCAAATTCCTCCGGCCAATTTGAAATATGAATAGAAATTTCTTTTTCTTTTCCTGAATATAATTTTTGATATAATTTTTCAGTTATATGAGCTAAAATTGGGGCAAAAAGTTTTAATATAGATAAAAAACTATAATAAAGTGTATATTTTACAGCTTCATCATTTCCATTATAAATTCTTTGCTTTACAATTTCAAGATAATTATCGCAAAAATCATGCCAAAAGAAATTTTCAACGTATGCTGTAGCATCAGAATATTCGTATTTTTCATATTCTTCGGTTGCTTTATTTATAACTTTATTTAATTTTAAAAATAACCATTTATCAATTGATTTTAATTCTATTTTTCTATTAGGTTTATAATTTTCAATAGAATTTGAAATTAATTTTGCCGCATTCCAAAGTTTAATAATTATTTTTTGTCCTCTTGCAACATCTTGTTCTTTAAATGGCAAATCATTTCCAAGTTTTGCGCTTGCAGCCCAATATCTTAAAGCATCAGCACTATATTTTTTTATAATTTCTTTTACTTCTACTATATTTCCTTTGCTTTTTGACATTTTTTTGCCATGTGGATCTAAACCATGACCATTTACCATTATAGAATTCCATGGAATTTTTCCAGTATGTAACCAGCATTTAGCTATTGTATAAAATGCCCATGTTCTTATTATATCATGTCCTTGAGGTCTTAATGACATAGGATAAATTAAATCTACTAAATTTTCTTTTTCTGTCCATTTAGAATTTATTAAAGGCGTTATTGCTGATGTTGCCCAAGTATCCATTACAGATTTTTCAGGTTCAAAATCATTATAGCCGCAACTACAAGATTTCTTTGGTTTTTGATAAAATGGATCAATAGGAAGATCTTTTTTATCAGCTATAATAATTTTTCCACATTTTTTACAATACCAAACCGGAAAAGGTATTCCATAATATCTTTGTCTTGAAATACACCAATCTGTATTCAGTCCATTAACCCATGTATCATATCTATTTTTCATAGAGGCAGGATACCATTTTATTTGATTTCCTAATTCTAACCATTTTTCCTTTAAATCAGAAATTTTTATCCACCATTGTTTTGAAATTAAATATTCAATAGGAGTACCACATCTTTCATGAACATTTAGCGTTTGTTCAATATCTTTTTGTTCTATAAGTTTTCCTTCTTTCTTTAAATCTTCTGTAATTTCTTTTCTTGCTTCCTCTATTGTTAAACCAGAATACTTTCCTGCTAAATCATTTAATTTTCCTGATTCATCAATAACAATTTTTGTTTCAAGATTATATTTTTTCCACCATTCAATATCAGTAGAATCACCAAAAGTACATACCATAACTATTCCTGTACCAAAATTTGGATCAACTAATTCATCTTCCATTATTTTTACTTTTTGCCCAAAAATTGGTACGAAAGCATATCTTCCAATTAATTTTTTATATCTTTTATCGTTTGGATTAACAAAAATACCAACACAAGCAGGAAGAAGCTCTGGTCTTGTTGTAGCGATTACAATTTCTTCATTGTTTTCTAATTTAAATTTTATATAATTTAATTTTGTTATTCTTTTAAAATCTTCAAGTTCTGCTTGTGCTACCGCAGTTTTACATTGAGAGTTTGGACACCAAGTTATAGGAGATTCTGCTCGATAAACTCTTCCCTTTTCATATAAATCAATAAAAGAAAACTGTGAGATTTTTCTACAAAAATCATCTATAGTACTATAAGTTAAGTTCCAATCAACAGAAATTCCTAATAATTTCCATATTTCTTTAAATTCTTCCTCTCCTTTTCTTGTTTCCTCTAAACAAATTTTTATAAACTCATCTCTCGGAAGATTAACAGCTCTTATATTTCTTACATTTTCTACATATCTTTCTGTTGGTAATCCATTATCATCAAAACCCATAGGATAAAAGACATTAAAACCTCTCATTCTTTTATATCTAGCAATAAATTCTGCTTGAGAGTAACTCATTGCATGTCCAACATGTATCATTCCAGAAATTGTTGGTGGTGGTGTATCAATTGAAAAAATTGGTCTTTTATCATTAAATTTAAATTCAAAAATTTTATTTTCATCCCAAAAATCATGTATTTCTTTTTCTATTTTTTCTGCATTATAATTTTCTGTAAACATAATAAATAAATATAAAAAGACATCTTTTTAAATATGTTTGATAAATATTTTTTATGCAAACAAAATTTATTTTTATTCTTGGAGGAGGATATTCTGGCTTAGGTAAGGGTATTGTAACTTCTTCAATAGCAAGAATTATTAAAAATTTAGGATTTAAAATAAAAATTTGTAAAATTGATCCTTATTTTAATTTTGGTGCTGGAGATCAAAATCCAAACGAACACGGAGAAGTTTTTGTAACAGAAGATGGCGGGGAAATTGATCAGGATTTTGGATATTATGAAAGATTTACTGCAGTTCCATGTAAAAAAGATTATAATATAACTTCTGGAAAAATATTTTGGAATGTAATAAATAATGGGCTCAAGGGAAAATATTTAGGAAAAACGATACAATTAATACCTCATATAAGAGATGAAATTAAAAGACAATTATATGAAATTTCAAAAGATACAGATTTCTTAATAGTAGAAGTTGGTGGTACAATAGGAGATGATGAATCTTTAATTTTTATTAGAGCAATAAGTAGTATGATTTATGAAGATAATATTCAATCAATGATTTTTGTTTTAGCACCACTAATATTTAATGATGCTGTTGGTGAACCAAAAACAAAAATAGTACAAAATGCAATAAAAGAATTAAATACATTAGGAATTAAAGCAGATGCAATAATTTTAAGAACTCAATATGCTAACTTTTTAGATGAAAAGAGAAAGGAAAAAATAAATATTTTTTGTAATGTTTCAAAGGAGAATATTTTTGTTGACCCTGATATAGATACTGTTTATAAATTACCATTAATATTTTCAGAACAAAATCTTACAAAAACAATAATTAAAAAATTTTCATTAGAAAGAAAGGAAGAAAATTGGAATGGATATTTAGATTTTATAAAAAAGATTGATGATGCATTAAAAAGAATACCTATTGCATATGTTGGAAAATATGTTAGGGAGGGTAGTGGAGTACATAAAGATGCATATATTTCAGTTGAGGAAGCATTAAAACGTGCATGTATAGAATTTGGTTTTCTTCCGGAAATACATAGAATTGATGCGTGCGAATGTGAAAAAGATTTATCAAAACTTTCTAAAGTTGCAGGTATAATTGTACCTGGTGGTTATGGTTCAAGAGGGTTTGAAGGAAAAATTAATGCAATAAAATTTGCAAGAGAAAATAATATTCCATTTTTAGGTCTATGTCTTGGCCTTCAGTTAGGAGTAATAGAATTTGCAAGAAATGTCTGTGGAATAAACGGAGCACATACAGATGAACAGGATGAAGAAGGTTATAGCTGTAATGGAGAGCATGTTGTTTGTATTCTTCCTGAGCAAGAAAAAATAAGAAAGGATTATGGTTTTATTGGAACACAAAGACTTGGAGATTTTGCATGCATTTTTAAAAAAGATTCGTTTATACAAAAATTATATGAAAAATTAGGAAGACCTTCTAAAGAAGAAAGAGAAAAAATAAAAAAATATCCAGAATATAGAATTGGAAAAATAAAGGAAGATGATTTTATTGTTTTTGAAAGGCATAGACATAGAAGAGAAATAAATCCAAAATATCATGAAATTTTAGAAAAAAATGGAATGGAGTTTTTAGGAGTGCACAATACATTAGATGGAACAATACTTGTTGAAGTTGCAACAATAAAAGGAAAACCTTGGTTAGCAACACAATTTCACCCAGAATTTAATTCAAATTATCTTTATCCAAACCCATTTTTTTATTGGTTTGCAGGTCTCGCACAAAAAAGATGGGAAGTTATGCAGCAAGAAAATTTAGAAAAATTAAAAACAATAGTTAAAAAATGATTTTTATGAAAATTTTACTTAAAAATTGCAGATATATTTTAACTCAAAATAAAAATAGAGATATCTTAGAAAACCAGTCTATTTTAATTGAAGAAAATAAAATTTCAAAAATATCAAAGTCTATTAAAGGAAATTTTGATGAAATAATAGATTGTAGCAAAAAATTAGTAATGCCTGGATTAATAAATTGTCATACTCATGTTGCAATGACTTTAATGAGGGGCATTGCAGATGATATGAATTTAGAAGATTTTTTGAAAAAAACTTTTCGCTTAGATAAAGAAATGGATAAAGATAAAGTTAAAAAAGGAGCAGAAATTGGAATTATTGAAATGATAAAATCTGGAACAACATGTTTTCAAGATTTATATTATTATGAAGATGTTGTTGCTGAAGTTGCAGAAAAATTTGGAATGCGTGCAGTGCTTGCATGGGCTGTTTTAGATAAAGAATACACAACCCAAAAAGGAGAACCATTGAAAAATGCAATTAAATTTTCTAAATCTATAAAATCAGAATTAATAAAACCAGCATTTGGTCTTCAAGGAGTTTATGTATGTTCTAAAGAAACCTTTGAAAAGTCGAAAAAATATGCTAATGAAAAAAAACTACTACTTCATATGCATTTAAGTGAAACAAGAAAAGAAGTAGAAGAGCATATTAAAAAAACAGGAAAATCCCCAACAAAATGGCTTTATGAAATAGGATTTTTATCTGAAAATTTATCTGCTGCCCATTGTGTTTGGCTTACAGATGAAGAAATAAAAATGTTAAATGAAAAAAATGTTTCAGTTGTTCATTGTCCTTCTTCTAATTTAAAACTTGCATCAGGCTGCATGCCCTGGAAAGAGATGAAAAAATTTGGAGTAAATATAAGCTTAGGAACAGATGGCTGTGCAAGTAATAATAATTTAGATATGTTTGAAGAAATGCATATTTCTGCACTTATTCATAAATATGCTTCTATGGATGCAAGAGTTGCAAATGCACAAGAAATTTTAGATTCTGCTACTATTTTTGGTGCTAAAGCATTAAAAATTAATTCTGGGTCTGTTGAAGAAGGAAAGTTGGCTGATTTAATAACTCTGGACATTTCAGATTTAAGATGGTTTCCTTTAAATAAAAACACATTAATTTCGCATATAGTTTATTCTATAAATAGTTCCTGTGTTATTGATAGTATAATAAATGGAAAAATTATTATGCGAGAAAGAAAAATTTTAAAATAATTTTGCTGGATGCCAAACAAATTCTGGAATATCTTCTGGATCAAAAATATTTCTGCCAAATACTATTTCATCTTCACAAAAAGGACAATCTAAAAACTCATTAAGCATATTAATAGAAAGTTTAATATTTTTTTCCTCCTCTGGCATATTTTTTATTAAAACAAGAAAATATTTAAACTTTTTAAATTAAAAAAATTATTTAAATTTATGAAGTTTGCAGATAGGACAAAATTTTTAAAATCTTCTGAAATAAGAGAAATGTTAAAATATAGTCAAATGCCAGATATGATTTCATTTAGCGGAGGTTATCCAAATCCTCATGCATTTCCTTCTAGAGAAATTGTTAGAATAGTTGAAAAAATTATAGATAAAAATAAGTTTGTTTTACAATATGGACCAACAGAAGGAATAAAAGAATTAAGAGAAGCTTTGAAAAAAAGAATGCAGAAAAAAGGAATAAAAACAGATATAGATAATATTAAAATAACAACTGGATCTCAACAAGGCTTATTTTTACTGGGTGAAATTTTAATTAATCCTGGTGATAATATTGTCGTTGAAAGCCCAACATATTTAGGAGCATTAAATGCGTTTTCTATTTTTCAGCCAAATTATATTTCAATTCCAATTGATGAAAATGGAATGAAAATAGATGTTTTAGAAGAAAAACTAAAAAAAGAAAAAATAAAATTTGTATATACAATTCCAACATTTCAAAATCCAAGTGGAACAACACTATCTTTAGATAGAAGAAAATATCTTTTAGAATTAGCTGAAAAATATGATTTTTTTATTATAGAAGATGATCCATATTCAGAATTAAGATATTCTGGAGAAAATATAAAAAGTATAAAATCTTTAGATAAAAATAATTTAGTAATTTACTTAAGTACATTTTCAAAAATTTTATGCCCAGGATTTAGATTAGGTTGGATAATAGCAGATGAAGAGATTGGTAAAAAATTTGAAATAGCAAAACAAAACGCTGATTTATGTAGCCCAAATTTTACTCAATATATAGCTGAAGAATATATCAATTCAGGAATAATAGATAAGCAAATAAAACTAATAAGAAAAATGTATAAAAGAAAAAGAGATATTATGTTAAATGCTCTAAATAAATATTTTCCAAAAAATTCAAAATGGACTAAACCAGATGGCGGAATGTTTATTTGGGTGGAGTTTCATGAAAAGGTAGACGTAAAAAAACTTCTTGAATATGCAATTAAAGAAAAAGTAATTTTCATTTCAGGAGC
The DNA here is from genome assembly GCA_018920255.1 of Candidatus Aenigmatarchaeota archaeon. Lineage (GTDB taxonomy): Archaea > Aenigmatarchaeota > Aenigmatarchaeia > Aenigmatarchaeales > JAHLMR01 > JAHLMR01. Next base: position 11,380 of record JAHLMR010000005.1, read on the forward strand.
TCCATTTTATGCAACAAATCCAAAATATAATACAATAAGACTTAATTTTACAAATACAGAAGATAACTTAATTGAAGAAGGAATAAAAAGACTTTCACAAGCACTTAAAAAAATAAAGGAAGGTGACTAATTATGAAAAATTTATATTTAATAATAATTGTACTAAGTGTTCTTATAATAAGTAGTATAGGATTATATTATTTTTTCAATACAAATGAGAAAGAAGGTTGTCTTTATTGGGCATGTCCATCACTTGTAGGTGCAAAATTTCCAGATTCATGTATACCTAAATTATGTGATAAGACCAAATCATCATGTATAGATCTTGAATTTGATAGTTCAACACAACATCTTAGAAACACTTTAAATAATTATTATTCTGAAAGCTTTTCTAGATGTGTTAGGATAAAAGTTGCTGGAAATACAATAGTGTTATCCTGTCCACCATTAGATCAAGCATGCGTTACAACATACAAATTTAAAGTTACTAATTTAACTATAATTTAAATTTTTATTAAAAGATTAAATTTAAATAATTAAAATTCAAGGTAATAATTTATGCCAAGACAAAAAATAGATGCAACATATGGTAGAATATATAATAGGCAATATGTTTGTATGAAGTGTAATGCTAAAATAAAAACAGATGCTGAAAGAGTTGCAGCAGGAAAAGTTAAATGCAGAAAATGTGGTTATAAAGGATTAAGACAAAAATCTAAAGAAAGAAAGGTATAAATCATGCGTTTTGTTTATTTAGAAATATTAAGACCTTCTGTATGTATTCTTACTGCCTTTGCAGTTTTAATAGGAGCTCTATTATCAAATAATTTTATTTTTACAAATACTATTTATGCTATTTTAGCAGCAGTATTAATAGCTGGATCAGGGAATATTTTAAATGATTTGTATGATTACAATATTGATTTAATAAACAAACCAAAAAGGCCACTTCCTTCTAAAAGAATAAGTATAAAATCAGCAAAAATATATGCCTTTATTCTTTTATTTTTTGCTATTATATTTTTAATCCTTCTTCCTATTTATGCAATTCTTCTTGGTATATTTAATATATTAATTGTTTTTTTGTATGCATCAAGAATAAAAAGAACAATATTTGCTTCATTTGTAGATAGTTGGTTAAGCGCATCAACTTTTATTTTTGGTTATTTTTCAGTTAGCCAAAATTTAATTAATACACCTATTATTATACTTGCAATGATGGCTTACTCTGCAAATGTAGGAAGAGAGATTGCTAAAGCAATAGAAGACATTAAAGGGGATTTAGCAGCAAATGTAAAATCAATACCAATTGTAGGTGGAAAAAATATTGCAATATTATTTTCTATATTTTTTGTTTTTTTAGCTATTATAATTAGTCCAATTCCATTTTTCATTAACATTTTTGGATATCTGTATCTCATTTTAATATTCATCGCAGATATTCTTTTTATTGTTTCTTGTTATATGCTTTTCTTTTCCGCATCAAAATCTCAAAAAATTATGAAAATAGCAATGTTTATAGCACTTTTAGGGTTTTTAGCAGGAATTTATTTATAAAAGATCAAAATCAATTTCTATTGGTTCTTTAGCTTTTCCACAATTCCAATTTCTACATATTTCCGGTCTAACAGGATAAATCATACATTTATGGGTTTCAATATCTAAAAAATAGCAAGGAAATGCAATTTTACTGCGGTGTCTTGGTATTCCGTCACAATTTTCTCTAGAAAGTAAAAATGCTACATAATTATTATCATTATATTTTATATCAACCCAGTTTTTCTCATTTAAAATTTCTTGAATTGTTTCTCGGTATTCTTTTTTAAATATATCCGGATCTTCATTGGCAGCATTAATAATGCTTGCAACATCATTTAATGTTATAATAAGTCCTGCTGGTGGAAAATAACAGCAGTGTGCAGTTTTACATTTTTCACATTCAGGATAATTGCTATTATATTGATTTGTGCTTTTCATAATTAAAATTAATTTTAAAAGTAACCTTTAAAAATCTTTTTAATGAGTTCGACAAAATTTTTTATAAAACCTTAATTTCTGTATAAATAGCATCTTTCTCTGCTTTTAAAATTTTTTCAAGATTACTTATATCAAATCCATTAGCTATTTTTATATTTATATTATTGGTAATAGTATTTCTCAGTCTCCTTAATTTATTTTCCATTTCACCCGTAATAAATTCATATTTTTCATTTAAAAAAATCTCTTTAACATTTTTATTATTTTTTAATATACCATTTGTATCAGTTAAAATTAACAAATTCTTAGCATTATAATAATTTGCTAAATATCCTGCTATAGTATCGCTTGAAATAGCGCAATATCCTAAATTCAAATCTTTAACAATTCCACCAGTTATTAAAATAAAATATTCTTTTATATAATTTTCAATTTTTTCATTATGAAATTTATTTATTTCATGATGATTTTTATTTCCAGTACTCTTTTTTTCAAATAATTCATTTGGAAGATATTTTACTAGTTTTTTATTATCTATTTTTTCTAAATTTTTTTTAAGTAAATTATTTATTTCTTCTGCGTGTTTTTCTTTAATCTTAATATTATTATTTTTAGATGTATCTGTTAAATTATATTTAATAGTTAAATCATGAAGTTTTTTACCACAACCAATTACAAAAATATTATATTCATTTTTTACAGTATTAAAAATTTCATTAAATAACTTAACATTTATATTTTCATTTTCATATAATACAGAACCGCCTATTTTAATTACGTTCATAAAAATCAGTATTGAACTAGCGTATGTACATCATATTTTTCAAGCCCAATTCTTCCATTTTTTGTTGTAAGTTCTAATAAACTAAAAATTCCTGCGACTTTTCCACCAGCTATTTCTATTAAATCTACCATATTTCTCATTGTTTCTCCTGTTGCTATCATATAATCTACAACTAGCACTCTATCGCCAGGTTTAATAGCTTCTTTTTGTAAAAGAATAACTCTTGAAGGATTATATTCATGAGCAAAAATTCTTTTATAGCAATCCCCTGGTAAATCCTTTCTGAATAAAGGAATTATTCCTGCTTTTAATTTGTGTGCTATTGCACCAGCCCAAAGCATTCCTTGCATATCCTTTGAAGCCACATATTTAATATTTGAAAATCTATAATATTCAGAAATATAGTTTATTAATTTATTAAAGAATTTTCCATCTCTTAAAAGTTGTGTTGTATCTTTAAAAATTATTCCTGGAATTGGAAAATCAATAAAAGTTCTAACTCTTTCTTTTATTTCCTTTTTAATTTCAAAATATTTGTTTATTTGTCTTAAAAATTCTCTTATTTTTTCATTATTAAGTATATATTCTAATGCTTGAGATTTATTTTCATTTTTAAACAATTCTTTTAAATTAAATGATTCAAGTCCTATTATTTCATTTGTATCAAAAATAATTTTTTGTGGTTCGATAAATTTTTTTACAGCAAATATTTTTATAAATTTATCATTTATTTTTTGAGGGTTTTTAGAACAATGTCTTATTTTTGTTATTGGTATTAATTCTTCTCTAGAAACATCTAAAGAAAGTTCTTCTTTTAATTCTCTTATAGCAGCATCTTCATATGTTTCTCCTTTTTTTAAATGACAGGAAACTGAAAAATCATATTTTTTATCATACCTTCTTTTAGCTAAAACTATTTCATTATTTTCATTGAATAATAAAACTACTGATTCTCGATGTAATAAACCCTTTTTATGAGTAATTTCTCGTGTTTCATTCTCAATAATTTTATCTGCATCATTTACTATATCTAAAACATCATTTTCTTCTTTTATTTCTGGCTTCATTGGAAGTTTTCTTATCCAAATATTTTCATATTTAGTTGGTAAAAGAATTTTTCCATTTCTTTTTATAGAGAATTTATTAATTTCTTTAATTATTTTTTCTTTTATCTTTTCATCACATGAATTCCATTTATCTGATAAAATAAATGTTAAAAGCTTATCCATTTCTTCTTTATTATTTATACAATTTGTAATATCTATGTAGGAATTTACATTTTCTGAAATGTATGGAATTTGTAAATTTGTAAGAATGTTTCTTAAAACTTTACCTGTAGATGATCCTCCACCAACAATTTTCTTTAATTTACAATGTGGGCTTTCTTCATTTTTTATAGAAATTATACATGTTCCGTTTTCATTTAATATATTAAAAATTTTAAATAAAGGATTTCCATTATTTTCATTTTTCCATCCATCTAAAAAATAAATACTATTTATTGCTAATATTACATCTAATTTATCTTCATAATTTATATTTTCAAATTTCTCATTTATTATTTTAAAATTTATATTTATTTTTTCAGCGTTTTCTTTAAACATTTCTAACATTTTAGTAGAAGGATCAACTCCTACAACAAAAACATTTTTATTAGTATTTTCAATTATTTTAAGATCTACATCACCAGTTCCGCATCCTATACACATAATTTTAGAATTATTATCTAATTTTAATTTTGAAGATAAACTCTTAACAATTTCATATTTATTATTTACTTTATCTAAATAATTCATATAAATATTGTCATCTTCATTGAAAAATCTCAAAATATTATTCATGTTAAATTTGAAGTAAAATAACCTTTAAAAATCTTTTTGTTGATTTCGACAGAAAACGTTTTGAAAATTATTCTATTTTACATATTTTTGGTCTAACAGAAGAAATCATACATTCTTCTTTTTCACTTAGAAAATGACATGGATATACAGAAATTCCATGTACTTCCTTTTTGTTTTTTTCTGTATTAGGAATTAAAAAAGGATAACTATTATAATACTCAACCCATTTTTTCTCATTTAAAATTTCTTGAATTGTTTTTTGATATTCTTTTTTAAATATATAAAGATAATTATTAGCAGCATTAATAATGCTTGCAACATCATTTAATGTTATGCCAATTCCAAATTTTGGAAAATAACAGTCTTCTTGAAAATGATGATTACTATTAAAATATCTAATACTACACATCATAAAATTAGTTTTAAAAATAATCTTTAAAAATCTTTTTGTTGACTTCGACAAAAAACTAATGGTGGGCCCAGGGTGATTTGAACACCCGTTTTCAGCTCCCAAGGCTGATGTCCTACCAAGCTAGACTATGGGCCCTTTAAGTAAAATTATCTTTTAAAGAATTTAAAAACATTTAATATTTATGAGTTTTTACAAAAAAATTTCAGAAAAATTAAAAAATAAAATTCCTGAAGAAAAATTAATTCTCCTTCCAAGGGGGTATAATTTATTTAATGATGTTCTTATTATAAAGCTTAAAAAAGAGTTATACAAATATAAAAAAGAAATTGGAAAGGCTATTTTACAAACCCTTCCTTATGTAAAAACAGTTATTTTAGAAAAAGAAATAAAGGGAATAAAAAGAACTCCAAAAATAGAGATTATTGCAGGTAAGAAAAAAACAAAAACAATATTTTCTGAATTTAATTGTTATTTTTCAATAGATTTTTCTAAAGCAATGTGGTCAGGAGGAAATAAATTTGAAAGACAAAGAATTGTTAAACAAATAAAAAAAGATGAAGTTATTGTTGATATGTTTGCAGGAATAGGTTATTGGAGTATTTTTATTGCAAAGCTTTCACCAGCAAAAATAATTTATGCAATTGATTTAAATAAAGATGCAATAAAATTTTTAAAGAAAAATATAAAATTAAATAAAATATCAAATATTCAAGTATTATATGGGGATTGTAGAAAATTTTCAAAAAAATTAGAAAATAAAGCAGATAGAATAATTATGGGATATCTTAAAGATACAGAAAAATTTCTTCCATATGCATTAAAAATTGCAAAAAAAGAATGTATAATACATTTTCATAGATTAATTCATGAGAAAGAAATTAATGAAGTTAAAGAAAAAATTTTAAGGATTATAAGAGAAAATAAATGCAAAGGAAAAATTCTTAATATTCTTATTGTTAAATCAATGGCTCCAAAAATAAATCATTATGTTTTTGATATAAAAATAAATAAAACTAACAGGTAAACGTACAATTAGTAGTACCGGTATCATTATAGTTTATAGTTTTATTACATGTATTATTATATCCAATATTATTTACACCAGATTGTATATTAATATCTACATTATTATTATTACAATAATACCCTTCAATAAATTTATTATTATTAGAATTCCATACTTCAATTCCGTCGGTATTTTGAACAGCCCAGTTATTTATTAGAATATTATTATTAGATCCGGATCCCGGCATCCCACCCATACAAAATCCGTACAAATTATTTTCTGCTCTGTTATTTATAAGAGTATTATTATTAGAATTAGCTATCATTGCAATTCCATAATATGTATTTGAATCTGCAATATTATTTATAAGAGTATTATTAAATGATCCAGTGGTTAATCTAATACCACTATGGAAATCTGAAAAAATACAATTTTTTATTGTGTTATTTTGCTTGCCATTCAAATAAATTCCATATGAATATGAAGTTCGGGTTCCATCGATTCTATGACCCAAACAAGCAAAAATTTTATTACTAAAATTTGTTGGATTATTTATACAATATTGCTTCGAATAATCTAAAATGTCTTGTATTAAAATTACTATAGAGTATTGGGAGTTATTTAAAGCTTGTGTGCAACTTTCACAACTATCACAAGTTGCTCCGTTCATTGGAGAATCAATATAATCTGCAAGATCAGGATAAATATTTTTTATACTTATTGGAAATGATTGTGAAATTGTTTTAGTAGAAACTTTTATTGATTTTGAGTTTCTATAATCAATAAAATCATAAATTATAAATGTATATAGTTCGCCGGGTTGAACTACTGCTGAAGAATTAATAAAATTAACTGGTTTTTCATCTACATAAATTGCAAAATTTGTTATCGGACTTTGCCCTATATTTCTAATTATAACTTTTTCACCAATAACAGATTCAATTATAAAATTTTGTGACAATCCAGAAACTATCTCTTGTGTTGTTTGACTTGCTGTTGAAGTTGTTTGAGAAAAAATACTAGAAAAGAAAAGATATCCTGCAGATGCCAAACTAATAGTTATTAATAAAATTAAAACAACTACTATTATTGCTGAAATTCCTTGCATATAAAAAATATTAAGAAATTAATTTTTAAAGATTTGAAATGAAGTTTTCTTATGCATGTTAAGCTAGTGGTAAGATTTATAAATTGAAATAAAAGAATTGTTTTCTATTTACCTCTATAAAGTTATTTTACAAATTAAATTGGTCCCGAGGGGGAGACTTGAACTCCCAACCTTCCGGTTTCTATTGGAGCGTTGCTAAACAAGTAATGCAAATGCAAAACTCTACAGCCGGACGCTCCGCCATTGAGCTACCTCGGGTTGATAAATAAAATTTAAAATAAGAAGTATTTAAAATTTGCTTATAATAACTCTACAAAATCAGCTGAGTTTTTTAAACTTGATGCTAAACCACGTTCAGCTGCAATTAAAATTACTTGTTTTCCCATTTCCTTTGCTTTTTGAATAAGAGCTAAAAAATCTGCATCTCTTGATGCAAGAGCAATAATGTCTATATTCTTATTATATATAGCTTCCATAGCATGTACAGTAATAGCAACATCAACATCTGTTTTTTGTTCTGGATCACCTAAAGCAATTATAGTTTCAAAACCTTCATTTGAGACTGCTTCTATTAGTTTTTCTGATGCAAATTGATTAAGAAATACTTTTCCTATAACAATTCTTCCATATTTTTCTATTCTTCTTTTAAATTCCTTTAAATCTATATTAAACTCTTTTCTTATCATATTTGGACCATCTATAAAAACAGCTATTCTTTTCTTTTCTGATATTCTAAATAATTTTTCAAAAACCATATGTACCACATAAATAAGTTATTATTAAGAATTTAAATATTTGTTATTTACATATCAAAACCTAAATTATAAAATTTATTCGAATTTTTTCCTGTTTGAAACCAAACTTCTTCAAATCCTATTTTTTTAACTTCGGCAATTTCTTTTGCTGGAATTTTTATATTTATAGGAGTTCCTATTAAAAAATTACCTTTTTCATCTTTTCCTCCAAACCAAGGAGAATCTGTTTCAAGTAAAATTTTTTCAAGAGGCATGTCTCTTACAATTTTTTTAATTGTTTTTGAATTTGCAATTAAAGGACCTACAGAAATATACCAATTGTTTTCTAAAACTCTATTAATAAACTTTTTTGCAGAAAATAAATGAAGTAAAACTTTTTCAGGAAAAATATCTTCTAAAATTTTAAACGCATCTTGAAATGCTATATCAGGAAAAGATTTATCACCTCTTATATGAATAACAACTGGTTTTTTTAAATCCTTTGAAAATTCGAGCAATTCTAAAAATAGCTCTCTTTGCTTTCTTTGTAAATCTTTATCCTTACACCAAAAATAATCTAAACCTATTTCTCCTATACCAACAATTTTTTCTTTTTTAATTTTTTCTAAATACTCATCTTTTTCACTTTCTTTTATTTCTGAAATGTATTCAGGATGAATTCCTGCTGTTGCAAAAACATAATTAGGAAATTTTTTAACAATTTCTATTGTTTTTTCAAAATCTTTAATATGAGCACAGCAGGTAATTATAGCTTTTATTCCTTCATTTTTACAATTTTCAATTGTTTTATCTAAAATACTATCAAATTCCTTTTGTTCTAAATGACAATGAGAATCTATCATTTTTATTCCTCTAATACAATATATTTTTTTTGTCTTATATATGCTAATTTTCCTTTTTTATTTTTTATTTTTTTTCTTAATACAGAATCTTGTGTAGCAATAATATATTCATTAGATAAATTTAATAAAATATCATCTGAATTTCCTGTAATTTCTATGATTTTTATTTTATTATAAATCTTTAAAACAAGTTTTGCATATTTACTATCTTTTTTACATGATTTAGAAATTAAATTAATTTCTTCTATAACAGGTTTTATTGTATAAATATCAAAACCCTTCAATTGTTCATATAGATCTATTTTAAATTTTATTGAATCTATTAAAAAATTTGTATCTAAAATTATTTTTTTCATAAATTCACCATATTTATAAAGTTAAATATAATTATATATTAATGTGATTTTTATGAAAGTTTATATAGCAATATGTCCAATAGGGATTTTTGCAATAAATGAAAATAACAAAATTATAAAAAGTATAATATTTCAAAAAGATCCAGAAAGGGTTGCTAAAACCATTTATGCTTTTGAAATGGGAGAACAAATACCTGAATTAGTAGAACTTATTGAAAAATTAACAGCATCTGGTATAACAGATATAGAAACAACACAACCAAACCAAGCAAGTAAGTTTTTATCTGAAAAATTTAGAGAAATTGCACTAAAAGAAAAAATTTTTAAAGATAATACAGAACTTAACTTATTTCTTTCTAAATTAGCTATTGTTAAATCAAAGCTTAAAATTTCAAAATTAGAAAGAAGAGATAAACTAATTATTCAAGCTGTTTCATCTTTAATTGATCTTGATAAAATTTTGAATTTAATGTCTGAAAGGCTTAGAGAATGGTATGGGATACATTATCCTGAATTAAAAATTAATGAACATAAGAAATTTGCTGAATTCATTGTTAAATATGGAAGAAGAGAAAATGATCCTAATTTTAAAACAAGTATGGGTATGGAAATAGATGAAAAAGATGAAAATATGTTAAAAATATATGCAGAAAAATTAAAAGAAATGTTTGAACTTAGGGATGAAATAGAAAAATATTTAAGAGAAATTTGTAAAAAAGAAATACCAAATACAAGTGCAATAGTAGGGCCTATAATTGCAGCCAGATTACTTGCTCATGCTGGATCTCTTGAAAAGCTTGCAAAAATGTCTGCATCTACAATTCAACTTTTAGGTGCTGAAAAGGCTTTATTTAAGTTTTTAAGGGAAAGGGAAAAGAAGAAAGGTGCAAAACCACCAAAATATGGTTTATTATATCTTGTTCCAGAAATAAATAGTGCTCCAAAAGAAAAGAAAGGAAAAATTGCAAGAATATTTGCATCAGAGCTTATACTCGCAATAAGAGCAGACTATTTTTCAAAAGTAGATAAAAGCGAAGAATTTATTAAAAATTTAAAAGAAAAATTAGAAAAGGTAAAATAATATGGAAATTAAAGAAAAATTTTCAGGAATTTATTTAATTGATAATAATTTAGCAACAATAAACTCTGCTCCAGGATTTAAACCGTTTGGTGAACATACAGAAGTTATAGATAAAAAAGAATATAGATTTTGGGATCCATATAGAAGTAAAGCTGCTGCAGCAATTATTAAAGGAGTAAAAGAGTTCCCGATAAAAATTGGTATTAAAATACTTTATTTAGGGGCAGCACATGGTTATACATGTTCTTTTCTTTCAAATATAATTGGCAATAAAGGAATAATTTATGCTATTGAATTTTCTGAAAGATGCTTTCATGAACTTCTTCCTATTTGTGAAAAATATAAAAATATAGTTCCTATATTAGCGGATGCTAGGAAACCTGAATTATATTCGTGGGTTGAAAAAGTTGATGTTGTATATTGTGATATTGCACAACCAGATCAAACAGAAATTGCAATAAGAAACTGTAATGAATTTTTAAAAGAAAAAGGCTGGCTCATGTTAGCTGTTAAAACACAAAGTATTGATGTTACTAAAAGTACAAAAGAAATAACAAGACAAGAAATTGAAAAATTAAAAAATGCTGGTTTTGAAATTATAGATTGGAAAATTTTAGATCCGTTTGAAGAAAAGCACAGTTTTATTATTGCAAGAAAGGTTTAATTTTCTCTATAAGTTTTTCTTTAAATATATTAATTTTATTTTTAGGTAATAAGGCACCAGCCGCATTTGGATGACCGCCAGCTGAAATATTTATTTCATTTGAAATTTCTTTAAAAATTTTTCCTAAATCTATATTTGAAATTCCGGTGCGTGCACTAACAGAAAATTTTCCTTTTCTTTCTTCATAAACAATAAAAATTTTACTATTATCTTCTGAGCAAAGCTCGGTAGAAACAGATGAAGATAATCTCTTATATTTTGAATTTAGTAATCCAAAAATAAGTCTACCGTCAAATAAATTTTCTGATTTTTCTAAATATTTCTTTTTAAGTCTTTTAATTTCTTTTCTGTAATTTTTATATGTTTCTTTAAGAATTTTATTTTTTTCTAATTCTTCCAAAGATTTTGAATTAAACAATAATTCTATAACATCATTACAACTTGAAAAAATAGAATTTCCATAAAGCATATCTGCTATTTTCATTAGCTTTGATTTTGAAACATTTTCTTTTGTTGGATTTTTTATAAATTTAGAAATCAAATCTAAACAATCATCTATACCATAATCTGAAACCGTTCCTATTGCTGCAACCCAATCGTAATCCTTTAATTCATCTTCAAAAATTTTATAAACTAAATAAGAGACTGGTTGATATACATTTTTTTCAAAATGAATATTATAATGTACTATATTTTCACTTGATAAATTTTTTATAGGAGGATGATGATCTATAATTAAAATTTTTATATTATCTGTTACTAATACTTCTTTCGCTTGATCAAACGGAATATCTAAAATAATAAATTTATTAAATTTTTTTACTAATGCGTTAAATACTTCTTCATCTTCAGATAAAGAAAAATCAAAAAATGATGCTGATAAATTATTTTTATAAAGAATTTTAAGCATAAGAACAGCAGAACAAATACCATCATTATCTCTATGATAAAGTATACAAATATTATCAGTATGTTTAAGATTATTTATAAAACTTTTAACATTAAAATAATTCATAGTTTTTCACTGCTTTTTTATTAAAAAACTTAAAAGATCTTCAGTATTTATAGAATTTATTTGCGATTCTATTCCGGCATCTATCATATCTGCATAAAAAACTATTAATGCTTCCAGTGTTCTTGGATTTGCTCCTGCTGCCCCAAGATCTCCACCATGAGAAGCAACAATATGAATAACTTCTTCAGGAAAATTTCTAGCATATAATTCTGCTGCAGAAAAAAATGCATGATCTAATAAAGTTCCTGAGAAATTCCAAACTCTTCCTTCTTTTTTAAGAATAAAAACTTTCATTATGTCATGAAGTAAAGCTCCTGCTATTAAATAATCTTTGTTTATTTTTATTTTATACATTTTTTCAAAATTTTCTGAAAGCATTAAAGAAATATTTGTAACAGATTCTATATGATCAATTAACCCACCTTCATAATTATGGTGTCCAGAAACCCATGCAGGAACTTTTTCTAATTTTGATATTGGATATATTATTTCAGAGTTTGATATTGTTGGTTCTTTTAAAATTTCTATTACCTTTTCTCTTAATTTTTTATTTTCTATTTTTTCTGCAAGTTTTATTAATCTTTCCATGAAAATAAATACTTGAAAGAAATTTAAAAAGATTTAATATTCTATTCCAAAACTATATTTTTTTCCTTCAAATTCAAAATTTTCTATTTTTCCTTTTGGCTTTTCAATTATATAAGTGCTATCTGTTTCATTTTCTATTTTCTTTATTTTTTCTTCATTAAATTTTATTTCTGAATATAACTTTATTTTTTCTCCTATTTTTAATCCTTCTTTCTTTCTTTTTTCTTGCACTGCCCTTATAAATTCTCTGAAAAACCATTCCTCCTTTAATTCTTCTGTAATAGAAGTATCTAAAGAAATTATTCCTCCAGTAATCTTTTTTCCTTCTTCTGAAATTTCTTCAAATTTTATATCTTCAGTGCTAATTTCAAATTTTTCTATTTTTGTTTTTCCTTTCTTTTCTATCTCTTTTTTTATTTTTTCTGCATCTATATTTTTCAATAATTCTGCTATTTCTTTAGAATCTTTTCCAAATTTTTTTCCTAAAACTGGCCAATTGGGTTTAACTATATATTTAACTTTCTTTAATTCAAAATTAATATTTCTAACATTACCTAATAACAAAATTATATGCTTAAGATTTTTTATAGCTTCTTTAATTTCTTCATTACCATAAACATTAATTGCATTTAATAAGTATTTTAGTTTAATATTTTTTTCTTGTCTTATTTCATATGATGCATTAATAATTTCTTTACATATTTCCATTTGTCTTTCTAAATCAGCATCAATTTTTTCTATTTCTGGCCATTTACAAATATGAACTGATATGCATTTTTCAGTTTTAGCAAATAAATCTTGATATATTTTCTCTGAAATAAATGGGCATATTGGAGCTAACAATTTGATTAATTTATTTAAAACATATTCTAATGTTTGAAATGCAGCTGCTTTATCAGAACCTGTATAATAAGGAGCTGTTCTATCTTTAATTAATTTTAAATAAAATCTTGAAAGATCTGAAAGTATAAATTCTATTATTTCTCTACCAGCAACATGAAGCTCAAATTTTTCTATAGCCTTTGTAACTATATCTGTAAGAGTATTTATTCTTGAAATTATCCACTTATCTTCAGGAAGAAATTTTGGTTTTTGTTTTTTATAAAATTTTGAATATGTTACATAATACTGATAAACGTTCCATAGAGTATTAAGCACAGATATAATATTTTCAACTTCATTAGCACTAAAATTCTTGGTTTCCCAAAGAGGTGTACTATAACAATAATAAAGTCTTATAGCATCGCTTCCTAATTTTTCAATTGCTTCATTTGCCCAAATTACATTTCCTAAGCTTTTTGACATTTTTTCTCCTTTTTCATCTAAAACCCATCCTATCATTCTTACTTGTTTATATGGTGACTTTCCAAATAATGCTGCTGAACAAAACATTAAAGAATAAAACCATCCTCTTATTTGATCTTGAGATTCAGAAATTGCATCAACTTCCCATAGTTTTTCAAATAATTCTTTGTTTTTGTAAGGATATCCTAAAGATGCCCAAGGAGTTATTCCAGAATCAAACCAAACATTTAAAATATCTTCAACTCTTTTCATTTTTCCGCCACAATTACAAGTAAATGTAATTTTATCTAATGTATTTCTATGTAAATCTATTTCATCAGGAAGTTTTGTATCAGAAAGCTCACGAAGCATAGCTTCAGAATCAACAACTATTATTTTTTCACAGTTTTCACATTTCCATATTGGCATTGGAATTCCCCAATATCTTTGTTGACTTAAGCACCAATCTATTGAATTTTCAAGCCAATTCCTAAATCTTTGTTTTGCAAAATTAGGAAGCCATTCAACTTTTTCATTCTCTTCAATCATAATATCTTTTATTGGATCTATTTTCAAAAACCATTGCTTACTATTTCTATAAATTAATGGTGATTTGCATCTCCAGCAAACTGGATAACTATGAACTATTGTTGACTTAAAAAGAAGTCTATTGTTTTTTTCTAATTCTTTTATAATTTCTTTATCTGCATCTTTAACAAACATTCCTGAAAATTTTCCAGCTTCTTCTGTTAAAATTCCCTTTTCATTTACAGGAGAAACAACAGGAAGCTGATAATATTTTCCTATTTCATAATCACTTGGTCCGTGACCTGGAGCAGTATGAACAAGACCAGAACCCTCATCCATAGTTACAAATTCTGAAAACTCCTCTTCTTCCTTTTCTTCTTTTCCCATTCTATGTTTTTTATATTTCTTATGAACCATAACAGGAATAGAAAGAATAACTTTATGTCCACCTTTAAAATTTTGACACGGAACATTAAGAATTGGTTCGTATTCTAAACCATCTAATTCTTCTCCATCAAATATATCTATAATTTCATATTTTTCTTTTAATAACTCTTCAAAAATTGGTTTTACTCTCTTTTCTGCTATAATATAAATTTCATTCCTAAATTTTACTTTAACGTATTTTTCTTTTGGGTTTACTGCAATAGCAACATTTCCTGGAAGCGTCCAAGGAGTTGTTGTGTATACGATTAAAAATTCGTTTTCTTTATTTTTTATTTTAAATTTTATATAAATTCCAGGATCAGAGAGATCTACATAACTATCAGTTACTTCATAACCAGATAAAGCTGTCTCACATCTCCAACACCAAAAAATTGGTTTTTCACCACATACTAACAAGCCTTTTTCATGATATTTTTTTAATGTCCACCATGCTGATTCTATAAAATAATTTTTATATGTAAAATATGGTTCAAACCAACCACGCCATACACCAAATTTTTTATAAAAATCTAACCATTTCTTTTCGTTGTTCAAAACTTTAGATATACATGCATTAATAAAATTATCAACACCAATTTTTTCTATATCAGATTTTTTAGTTATACCTAGTTCTTTTTCAACTTTTGTTTCTATTGGAAGTCCGTGACAATCAAAACCTGGTTGTAGCCAAACATTATAACCTTGCATTATTTTAAATTTAGCTAAAACGTCCTTTGAAAAAGTTGTTCTAGCATGACCTATATGCGCTACATCATTTACATATGGTGGTCCATCTAATAAATAAAATTTTTTATTTTTTTCTCTGGATTTTTTTATAACTTCACTTATATTTATTTTTTCCCAAAATTGTAAAATTTCATTTTCTATTTCTTTTGAATTATAATGTGTTGGCATATAAAAATTTCAGAAAGAATATAATTTAAAGATTTACTTGTTTAATTCTTTGATGCTTTATGTTATAAATTCTTTTTCCATTATTTATTTCTTTAAGAGAAATTTCATAAGGACGTTTATACATCTGCTTAGATATTATTATGTTATCATGAGCTTTTATATGCCAATCATGAAGTTTTTCATACTCTTCAAAATTAATTTCTTGCCCCTCTTTTATTTGAGAAAATAAACTAATATTTTTAATAGCATCTTTATATTCATTTTGAACTATTCCATAATATGCACATGCAGAAGCCCCGCTTCCATATCCACCAAAAGCAATTTTTTCCTCACTAATATCATTTTCTTTTTCTAAAAGCGAAGCAAGACCTAAAAATATAGAACCCGTATAAATATTTCCTATATGTTGTGATGCTTCTATTGAAGGTTTAACTTTTTTTTCAAAAGATTTTTTATAATATTCTGTTTCCATAAAATTTTTTATCCAGCCATAATATTCCTTTGAGTCTTTACTTGGTTCTTTTCCTATTTCTTTTTCAATTTTTGAAAATTCTGGCTTATTTCTCATTTCATGTATTAAAAGTTGAGAAAAAGCTTTTTCAGCCATTTTTGGAAATGGAATATGAAATACAAAGCGATCAAAAATTTCTAATGGCGATTTACCATCTACTTCAGAATGAGATTTTTTATAAATTTTCTTAAAATTATCATAAGCATCTTTCATTCTTTCTAAATAACAATTTATAGAACCTTTACCATCTACAATTGGCGTTTTTCTCCCATCTGGTTTAAAAAAATCATATTCATCTGATGTAGAAACTACAAAATTTTTAGAAATTTCAGATAAATCAAGTATTCTTGGCTTTTCTTTAATACCTAAAGCAACAGCGCCAGCTCCTTGAGTAACTTCACCAGGATCTCTTTTTTCATACAATGCTATATCTGTTGTAAGTACAATTTCAATAGCATTTTTATCTTCTCTACATTTTATACTATTCACAGCATTACGTAATTGAAAAGAACCAGCAATACATGCAAATTTCATTTCGTCTGTTTCTACATGTGAAAAACTATTACCATATATTTCTTCAAGTATCCCTAATATATAAGTGCCTATTGGTTTTGATTCATCAATTCCAGATTCTGTTGCTACACGTATTGCTTTTATATCTTCAGGATTATAATTATTATTTTCTATTAATTTTATTATTGCGTTTGCACCAAGAACTACAGGATCTTGATTATAATCTGGAATTCTAAATTCATAAATACCTAATCCTTTATTTATTTTTTCTTTTTCTTGCTTTCTGTTTTCGCAAAATTCCTTTGGAAAATTAAAAGTTAATTGAGGTATATATAATCCTATTCCATCAATGCCTATTTTCATAAAAATGAAAATTAGTTATAAAATATATAAATTTAGTAATTATTATACGCTATTTGTCTAATAATTTTATTACAACAATTTCTCTATTAAGTGGAAGTGCAACATTATAAATTGGAATACTTGCTTGTGCAAACTTTGTACCAAAATGAGCATGGCCATGAATTGCAATAGTTAAAAAATTTTTATTAAGAATTTCATCTAATTTATGTGTAGCAAGTTGTGGTTTTATACTTTCCATTTCACCTTCAACAGTTAAATATGAGGGTGAATAATGAGTTAAAAGAATTTTTATATCTCCTTTCTCTTTTTTCACTAATTTTTTAATATTTTCTGCTATTTCTTCATATTTTTTTTCTATTTCAGGAATATTTCTTTTTTGCCATGGTGTTGGTTCATCTAAAACCCCTCTACTTCCAAAAATTGATATTTTCTTGTTTTCTACTTCTATTCTGAAAATTTCATTATTTAAAAAAACTATTTTACCTTTACAGATTTCTTTTATTAAATCTATATTTTCATCGAATTCTGTATTTCCTGGAACCGCAACAATAGGGCAAGAAATTTTTTCAAGTGCCTTAAGTATATTTTTCCATTGATTTGGATGAAATGCTTCTGACATATCTCCTGCTAAAAGAAACAAATCTGGCTTTTCTTTTAATTTTTTAAGAGATTCTAAAAACAAATCTTTATTTGTTGGATAATGAACATCTGATGTTGCAAAGATTAACATAAATAAAAGTATATTTTCCAAAATATAAAAATTTATAAATTTTGAAAAATAATTTAAAGGAGGGTCATGAATGTAGAAAATAAAAAAATTAAAGATTTTCTAAAGTATATGAAATTTTCTTCAATAACAATAGAAAATAAAGGAGAGGAAACGAATCTTTGGATTAATGGATTTTTATATATACTAAACAATAAAACAAATGAAATTTATCTTCCAAGACCAAATCATGAAAAAGAAGAAGGATATGATTTAATTAAAATATACTAAAAACAAGGGAACTAAAAGTAACATATAAAAAATTTTATAAATAATTAACTTTTAAAATTAAAATATGAAAAATCTTTTGTTTATAGTTTTAATAATTGGAGTTTTCATTTCAGGGTGCGTTTCAGAATCTTCAATATCAAATTGTAAATCTGATAAAGAAAACGTTAAATGTGAAATTACTAAGGAAGGTATAGCTACAATTACTAATACTAATTTACCATCAAATGCTGTATTAACTTCAGCAAAAATTTCACCTTGTGAAATTACGGGAGAATTGTGGTCATGTAAAGAAATAGATATGTGGAAAATAAAAGACTGTGAAATTTTAAGTTCTTCACAGCCATTTAAAGTAAAATGTCCAATTGAATCTGGTGCATGGATGATAAAGTTTAATATATTAAAACCAAGTGCATGCCCAGATCCTATTGATCCAAGTGTTTTAAGAGATTGTGAAGAAACAATTAGAATTTATCAAAAAATTTAAAGCTAAAAAACTAGTTCAATTTCAGATTCAAAACCATTTTTCTTTAATTTTTCTTTTATTTCATTTGAAATAACATTAATAAAACCACAACCAACACAGCCAAAATATGGTGGTTTTAAAACAATTTTTACTTTTTTATCTTTAATTGAAATATTTTCTATCATTTTTGAGCTAACTATTCCTATATTTGTATGTGGGTCTTTTATTTCATCTAATATTTTTTTAATTTTTTCTATTTCTGTTAACTTTTTCATATAAAATTTAGAAACATAGAAATATTTAAAACTAAAAAATCAAATTAATCTTATGAAAAAACTAATAGTTTTTATTTTTTTAATATTAATTTTTAGTTATTGTAGTTATGCAAAAAATGAAATAAATGAAAAAATTTCAGAGAAACTACTATTAGAAATTAAAGAAAAACCATATTCAGAAATTCCTATTATAGTAATTTTAAATGAAAGCATAAATAATTTTGATTTTTCTAAATTTGAAGGAAAAATAAAGTATAAATATAAATCAATAAATGGATTTTCTGGAAAAATTTATGCAAATAAAATAGAAAATTTTGCTAAAAATTCAGAAGTAATTAAAATTTATTATGATGAGATAATTTCAATTCCTCCTTTTGAAAAAAATATTAATATTTCTTTAATTAATAGTACTCAAATTATAGGGGCAAATTATGTATGGGAAAATCTAGGCTATTCTGGAAAAGGAATAAAAGTTGCTGTTATTGATACAGGAATAAATTATTCACATCCTGATTTAGGTGGTGGGTTTGGAAGTGGATATAAAGTTATAAGTGGTTATGATTTTGTTAATAATGATAATGACCCAATGGATGATAATGGTCATGGAACTCATGTTGCTGGAATAATTGCTGCAAATGGAAATATTAAAGGTGTTGCTCCTAATGCTTCTCTTTATGCTGTTAAGGTATGTGATTCTTCGGGGCGGTGTAGTAACAGCAATATTATTGCTGGTATTGATTGGTCTATTGCAAATAATGCAGATATAATAAGCATGTCTTTAGGTGGATTGATAATACCAAACGATGACTTTTCAGATGTTATTAATCAAATTGTAAATTATGCTGTTGAAAAAGGAATATCTGTAATTGTTGCTGCTGGAAATAAAGGTCCTGGAACTGGAACAATATCATGTCCAGGATGTGCTATTAAAGTTATAACAGTTGGTGCATCAAATAGTAATAATACTATTGATATTTCAGATGATTCAATTGCATCTTTTAGTAGTAGGGGGCCTTCTGCATTTGGAAGATTAGATCCTGAAGTTGTAGCACCTGGCGTTAATATAAATTCTACATCAATTTCTGGAAGTTATATTACTCTTTCAGGAACTTCAATGGCAACTCCTTTTGTTTCTGGAGCTGTTGCTCTTTTAAAAGAAGCAAAACCTTATCTTACGCCTTTAGAAATAAGAGAAATTTTAATGCATACTTCTGAAAATATCAGTGGTCATGTATTTGAAAAAGGAGCTGGAATAATAAATATTTCAAAGGCAATAATAAACAATATTTCTATTTATATAAATGATAATGATAGATTGGAATTTAGTATTATTCCTGGATATAATTCAACTGGAAAAATTCTTATAATAAATAATAATTCAAATTTAGTAAATTTAAGTTTTAATATTGAAGAAGATGCAACAGATTTAGAAAAAAATAATATTATTTCTAAAAACAATTTTATTTTACCAAATGAAATTATAGTTGAACCAAATTCTAGAAAAATATTTAAAATTAGTTTTCTTGCACCTCAAGATGCTAAGCCGGGAATATATGGAACAACATTATTAATAAAAGAAATAAATAACAATATAACATATAGAATACCAATTTCTATAACTATACCATTATTTGGTTCTGGAAATATTTCTGGATTAGTAAATGATGGCGATATTATTTACTATAAAATAAAATCATACAATGGAACATCATTAAATGTTACATTAACTTGGAATAACACTAATGATGATTTAGATCTTTATCTTTTTGCACCAAATGGAAGATTAATAAATTATTCAGAAAGCCTTGCTGGAACACTTGAAACATTGAGTCTTTCTAAAATGAATTATGATGAATACTGGATAGTAGTTTATGCTTATAAAGTATCTGAAATTAGTGAATATAATATAAGTGTTGAATTTAAAAATTGGGGATTTATTGTATCTCCAAATTTTTGGCAGGGAAAATTAAGAAAAAATGAAAATATTAATTTAACATTTACAATTACAAATGATCAAAATATTAAAAATAATACAAATATTAGTGTAAAATATTTAAAAGAAGGAGAAAAGTATTTTAATACAAGTAATGTTAATTCTGGTTTAAATTTAATTTGGAGTAGAAATTTAACAGGCCTTAATACAACTTTTACAAAATATTTAAATGCATCTATAAAATGGAGTAATTATAATAATGATATTGATTTATTTTTTGCATATTATAATGGAAGTAATTGGTTTTTTAGCGATAGATTTAGTTCTCAACATTTTAACAGTATTTTAAAAGAAGCATATGAAGAAATTAAAATGATAGACATACAAGAATTTTTAAAATCAGAAAAATATACAGACATAGGACTTCTTACTTATAATTATAATAATCCAGAAGATGTAAATATAACTGTAAATTTAATTGATATAGCTCCTTGGGATGCTGCAAAAGTTAGTGAAAATGTAGTTAATTTAAGTGCTAATGAAATAAAAGAAATAAATGTTACAATAAATAGTTCTTTACTTGAAGTTGGAAAAACATATAATGCTATATTTTCTATTTATAACTCCTCTTATGATTTTGCAACAATAAATATAGAAATCGAAGTTTTAAGCTATTCTGTTTGTAAAAGTGGTTGTGATTTTACAAGTATACAAGAAGCAATAAATAATGCAACAGATGGTGAAACAATATATGTTTATTCAGGAATATATAATGAAAATTTAATTATTAATAAATCTATAAATCTTATAGGTGAAAATCAATATACAACTATAATAAATGCATCTGAAATTGCTATAAATATTTCTGCAAATTATGCTAGTGTTTCAAATTTTAATATAAATACAAATTCAAATATTGGAATATATTTAAATGCAAATAATTCAAAAATTTCAGAGAATTTTTTAAATACTTCTAATAAAATAGGAATTTATTTAGAAAATGTAAAAAATAACAACATAGAAAAAAATGTAATTAATTCTTATGAAAGCGGTTTAATTTTAAATAGTTCAGTTGAAAATTTAATAAAAAATAATTTTATTTACAATAGTTCTTATGGAATTTTACTTGAAAACTCATCTAATAATTTATTAATAAATAATACTTTATTAAATAATACTTATGAATTTTTTTCTAAAAATGATTCAATAAATAATTCTGCAATTAATACAAATATAAGTTTTATTATTTCGTTTAATGGAAAGGATTTTGGAATAAAAGAATACAATTTAGCTTTACCTTTACCATTTAAATTTAAACATTTCAATAAAACAATTAATATTTCTAATACATCTTTAGATTCTTGGTTTGAATTAAATGTTAGTTATTCTGATGAGGAAGTTAGAGGAATGAATGAAAGTAGAGTATCAATATACAAATGGAATTTTAGTGATTGGAATGAATTAGATAATGTAAGTATAAATACAGAAATAAATAATGTTTATGTAAATACCTCAAATTTTGGAATAATATCTTTATTAGGAATTGATGATATTGGCCCCTTAATAACTATACACTCACCCGAAAACAAGGTATATAATTCAAATTTTGTGGATTTAAAAGTTTCAGCAAATGAAGATGTTAGTAGTTGGTGGTATTCAATAGGTAAAAATAATATAACCTTTATTCCAAATATAACACTTCAAAATCTTGAAAATAAACAATATATCTTATATGTTTGGGCAAATGATATATTTAATAATACTGGATTTTCAAGCATTTCCTTTACTATAAATGTTCAACAAAATTATAATATTGGTGATGGAAGTTTTGGTGGTGGAGTTACTGGTAGTTTTATAATAGAAAATAAAACTAACATTTCTGAATATACGGTTCCTCCAGTTGAATTAATTAATATAGAAAAAGTAAATAACTCTTTAACTATAATTTTAGAAAAATCTTCTGAAATAGGAATAGAAAATATAAGTTTTATTGTTTTAAAACCAAAGTATAATTTATCTTTTTATTTTTATAACTATACAAACGAATCATTTAAATTTGAAAATTTAAAAGTATATAAATTTATTAGAATAGAAACAAAAAATATTAATGATAATGAAATTTCAAACGTGTCTATAATTTTTAAAGTTTCTAAAAACTGGATTTTAGAAAATAATATTGATGAAAATAAAATATATGTTTATAGATTTAATAAAACTTGGGAAAAACTTCAAACAGAATTAATAAAATACGATAAAGATTTTATTTACTATAATGTATTATCACCAGGACTTTCTTCTTTTGTAATAGCAGGAGAAGAGAAAACAAAAATATTAGAATCTGAAATAAATATAACTTCAAAAAAAGAAGTTGATAGAAAATATGAATTTTTAATATTACTTATTATAGTTTTTATTGTTATAGTTTTTGTAATTTTATATAAAAAAACTTAAAAATTACTTTTTCAATTTCTTAATAATTTTCTTTACCTTTGCTTTCTTTATTGCACGCTTTTTAAGAGCCCAAGCTAAAGATGAAATTACTAAAATTATTGCTATTACAAGAGGTGTTAATTGTTCAATTTTTGGACAATCTCCTGGACAATTATAAATAGTTTCGTTT
>JAHLMR010000006.1 GCA_018920255.1 Candidatus Aenigmatarchaeota archaeon
GTTTGATTTGGCCCTGTTATTGAAATAGTTAAAAGATAAGCTCCTGGTTGTATAGATCTTGGTAATGAAATTTCTAAAGATATTGTTTTATTTTCATTATAATTTAAATATAAAGCATTTATGCTTTTTCCTTCAGATTTTGCTATTATATGATTACTTAAAGTACCTAATAGTGAAATTGAAAACCAGCCTGAAGCATCTGTATTTTTTATTGTTATATCCTCAGAAGTTGTATAACCAGAATAAACATATATTGTTTCTGGTTTTATAATTTCAAATGCAAACGATTGTGATGAAAATAATAAAAGAATTAATGCAAATAAAAATATTTTTAATTCAGTTTTTTGTATTTCTTTAGATGTAGTTTGTTTTTTTAATCTTTTAATAATGTAAATTAAAATTAAAATACCTAAAATAGCTCCAATACCTTGAATTATAAAATTTGAGATGTTTTTGAAATCAGCTATTAAACTAGTTTGTCCTTCTCCGAAAGATAAAATATTAGAAAAACTTATATATTGAACAATTAACATACCAATAAGTAAAATTGTTAATGTAATTATCATGCTTAATAATGAATCTCCATGCATAATATTATTTTTCTAATAGATTATTTATAAAGATATTATTTTTTAAACAACAGTTCCATACCCTATTAATCTCCATCTGTCTCCAATTTTTCTAGAAATTACTACTTTATCTTCTTTTTCAGCAATAACAGGTATTTTAAGGTTTAATAAGCATGTTTTTTTCTTTATTTCTGTTACAGTTGCTATACTTCTCCCTGTACCAATGTTTATCATTAGCATTTCTCCTATCTTTAAATTTTCTATTTTTTCACCGCTCACAGTTTGTGAAAATAAATTAAAATCTATTTGAACTTTATCTTTTGGTTTTTGTATATTAATACCAGCAACATTTCCTGAAAGATTATCTGCTTTTGTTATACTAGGATCTAATGATGTCATAACTCCAAGAAGCCCACCTGGACCGGCTTCCTTTAATTCTTTTCCAGATTTTTGTAAACCAATTATTTTTGTTTTAATTGTTAACCATTTTCCATCTTTTTGTATTCCTGGAGAAATTTCTATTTCATCACCTATTTTAAATTTTCCTTGAATCAAACCGCCACCTATTACTCCTCCTTTAAGTGCTTGGATGGAAGAACCTGGTTTATTTATGTCAAAGGATCTTACTACAAACATTTTTGGTGGTTTTTCTGGATCTCTTACTGGAGTAGGTATTTTTTCTTGAATATATTTTAAAAGTATATCTATATTTATGTTATGAAGCGCTGATACAGGAATAATAGGTGCATTTTCAGCTATACTACCTTTTAAAAATTCTTTTATTTCTTTATAATTTTCAATTGCTCTTTCTTTAGAAACAATATCTATTTTTGTTTGTACAACAATTATATTTTTTATGCCAATAATATTTAATACGTTTAAATGTTCTTTTGTTTGAGATTGAGGACATTTTTCATTTGCAGCAATTACAAAAAGTATTCCATCCATTAAACTTGCTGCTGATAATACTGTTGCCATAAGTGTTTCGTGACCTGGTGCATCAACAAAACTTACAGTTCTTTGAGGTTCTGTTTTTTCAAAACATTTTTGACAAACTTGTTTTACAGTAAATATTTTACATTTTTTACAAAAATAAATTGTAGCATCAGCATAACCAATTTTTATTGTTATTCCTCTTTTAAGTTCTTCAGAATGTTGTGCAGTCCATTTTCCAGTTATAGCTTTAACAAGAGTGCTTTTTCCATGATCTACATGTCCTAAAGTTCCTATATTCACTTCTGGTAAAAGTCTTTTATCAATCATTTCCATTTAACCACTTTCTTCTTTCTTTTCAGCTGGTTTTAAAAGTGAAACAATATCCCCCTCACCTTTTATAACCTTACAATTTATTTGTGCTATAGTATTATCAATTGTATTTCCATGAACTGTTTTTCTTTTTCTTAAACCCTTTTTCCATGGTTTAAATCCTGGTCCAGAAGAAAGTAAAAGTCTTTTCCTTGCTGTTCCTATAAAATCTGGGCGCATTGGAAAACCATCTTTGTCTGATCCTCCAGTTATTTTTAATAAAAATCCAGAAGCCCCTATTAAATTTCCATCGAATGTATCTCCAATTTTTAAATTTAAAAATGGTGTTATATCTTTTTCTATTTGAACAGATTTTCTTGTTTTAGGATCTGAAACTACAATTTTTACAGGCATATAACCAACCTCCCAGTTTAGATTTTCATAATTCAATCTACATTTCCGGGTAATTAAATAAAATACTAGAAAGTATTTAAAATTATATTAAATGAAAAATAAAAAGAAAGAAAACTAAAACTGGTTGATGAATTAAATAAATAAATAATGAATTTCTTCCTAAAAAACAAATTTTATTAAACATTTTTTCTGCATTTTTTGGCTTAAAATTATAATAAACAAATTTACCAGAACCCATTCCAAGAAGAAAAATACCAAACCAAGGAAATAATGGTTCATAATCAAAAGAAGAAATTTTTTGAGGAAATAACCAAAACAAGTATTGATTAGAAAAATTAAAGAAAACTCCAATGAATAAAATAATAAAACCAAATATAAAATTAAACTTTTCAAATTTAAAAAAGAAGTATGATAAAACTATGGAAATTCCTATTAAATGCAATATTCCAAATAAAATAAAATGTTCTTTAAATAAAAAATAGGTAATTAATGTAATTAATATCCCTATAGTAAAAATTTTGACTCCTCTTTTAAAAGTATGAAAAAAATTTTTATTTCTTTTAATACTTAAGTATGAAGAAACACCTGATATAAAAATAAACATTGCAGCAATAAATCTTGGAACAAAAAACCAATAAAAAATTGAATTATAATTTATTAAATTAAAAAATTTTAATGTAAATGAATAATTAAATAAAATCATAGATAAAACAGCTATTCCTCTTAAAAAATCTATTTGCCAAATTCTGTAATTATTCAATTTCCCCGCCTATAATTTTTTTAGCTAAATTTGCCTCATCCCAAAGTTCAACTTCTTCTAAAACTTTTATATCTTCTTTTGTTATTACAGATGTTAAAATATCATTTTCAAATATATGTCTTCCAACTATTGGACCATCTATACTTATAGCAACACGTTCTCCCTTTTTTGCTTCTTGAATATTTATTCCTTCAGATTGTATAGAAGATAAAGTTCCTATTTCCTTTCCAGATTTTTGTAGCTTTATTCCTGGTTTTAAAATTCCATCTAAAATCTCAACTCCAACTATTGCTGGGTTTGATGTATGAAATACACATCCTGGAATTAATTTTAATACAACAGGCCTTGTTATTTGGGATAGTTTTTCTTCTATTATTATTTTTTTCTTTTCTTTAATTTTTTCTTCAAATTTTTCAAAAATTTGATAAATAATATTATCATAAATTAAAGTAATTTTATTATCAGATGCCAACTTTTCAATTTCTTCAGATGGTTTCACTCCAAAGGCAAGAATAAATTTTTTTAATGGATCTTTAATAGCTGTCATAAACATTATATCTGCTTTTGTTATTTCGCCTACATTTGCAATTTTTATTGGAATTCCTTTTTGTTTTACCATATAAATTAATGCTTCTAAACTTCCTAAAGTATCTGCTTTAAGCATAATACCTTCTTCTGATGATTCTATTTCTATTTCAGAAATTTCTGTTTTTAATTCACTTTTAAATTTTTCTATTTTACTTTCATCTGATGTTATTATTACAGAACTTCCAGCAACAGCATTTTCAAGATTTTGTGCTGCTATTTTAATTCCTGCAGCAGCATATACTTTATCAACATTTTCAAACTCTTTTTCTATTCTTATTTCTTTAAGTGGCTTTGGAACTAACAATGCTTTTATTTTTGTTACTATAGGCTCCTTTGCACCAATAATTATCCAATCTCCAACACGTGCAATTCCATCATAAAGTATTATATCTATTGTTTTACCATGTCCTTTAAAGTCCTTAACTTCTAAAATTGTACCAAAACCAATATCTTCACTTTTTATTTCTAATTCGTTTTTCAAAAATGCTTGTGAGAGTCCTATAAGCGTAATTAAAAGCTCTGGTATACCCTCTCCTGTTAATCCAGATACAGGAATTATTGCAACTGTTTTTTTAAAATCTAAAACTCTATCAAATCTTTCTGAGTTAAATCCGTGCTCATAAAGCTGACCAACTATTTTATATATTTTTTCCTCTAAAATTGCTTTTGTTTTTTCTGATTGTTGAGAAAACGAATCTAAAAAACATGCATTACTTTTTTCTTTCCAGCCTTCTATTTTATCTATTTTTGTAGCAGCAACAACAAATGGAGTTTTATATTGTTTTAATATTGATATGCATTCTAATGTTTGATCTTGAACACCTTCATTAATATCAATTACTAATATTGCAATATCTGCTAAGTTTCCGCCTCTTTTTCTTATTGAATTAAAAGCAGCATGCCCAGGAGTATCTAAAAGTAAAAAACCCGGAATCTCTATATTTATTTTTAATTTATCTAAAAGATTTTTACATGTATTTTTTATAGATTCAAGAGGTAATAAAGAACAGCCTGCCCATTGTGTTATTGCACCCGCTTCTCGAGAAGCAACAGAAGTTCCTCTAATTTTGTCTAAAAGAGTAGTTTTTCCTGAATCTATATGACCCATTACTGTTATAATAGGACAACGAATAACCATAAATATCACTAATAGAATTTGTAAAATAAAGTATTTAAAAAAGAAAAAATTTATGTTAATTTATATTCTCCTTTTAGCGTTATATGTGGATAAACCTTTAAACCCCTTCTTGTTATATCCATTTTAACTATTTTTGTTATTATATCCGCACCTCTTAATTTAAGAATTTCTAAAGCTCTTCCTCTTTCTCCATTTTTATAAATAACATTATATAAACATATTATTCCATCTGCAAGAAAACTTACTGCTTCTCCATGTTCTACATAAACTGCTCCAATATGTGTTGGATTTGCTGTTTCTCTTACAAGAAAAGAAGTAATTTTATGAGACTCTAAATATCTAAATAACTGTTCCATATAAATTCTAAATCTTGACTCTTCACCGGAAAATGCTGA
Organism: Candidatus Aenigmatarchaeota archaeon; assembly: GCA_018920255.1. Lineage (GTDB taxonomy): Archaea > Aenigmatarchaeota > Aenigmatarchaeia > Aenigmatarchaeales > JAHLMR01 > JAHLMR01. Next base: position 5,110 of record JAHLMR010000006.1, read on the forward strand.
TGCTATTGCACTTAAAGAATCGATACAAACAATATCAGGATCAAATGATTTTGGTATTAAAACTGGCTGAATTTCTATTAAAAGCTCTCTTTTTGCTTCACTTAAAAGAGCTTCTACGCTTCTTGCTATATCTAGAGCATTAAACCTTTTAATTAAAAGAAGTCCTTTCTTTTCATATTTTTCTGTATCAAAACCAAAATTTTTCATATGACTTCTTAATCTTTCTTCTGGTTCTTCAAAACTCATAAATAATACTTTTTTTCCTTGTTTACAGGCATTATAAGCAAGCTGAATACAAAATATAGTTTTTCCTGAACCCGGACCTCCTTCAACAAGGATTGAAGATCCTTCAGGTATTCCACCATTTCTTATTAACTCATCAAATCCTGGGATTAATGTTTTAAATTTAGGTGGATCAATAACCATATAAATTTCACCTCTTCTTATTTTTAATTTCTTTTTGTTCTCTTTTTATTTTTCTTTCAATCTCTTCTAGCTCCTCTTTTATTAATGGTATTTGTCTATTTATATCTCTTATTATTTCTCCATATTTTCTAACTTTAATATTATATGTACCTTCATCTATTTTACCCTTTTCAAAATAATCTCTTTGTACATTTGCTATTAAATTTCTAACAGAGTTTCTACGTATATATAAATTTTCTAATTTTTTCTTTAAAAGATAAACTTTTATTCTTTTATATGAAATAAAAGATAAAATAATTATTATAGCTATTGTTATAAGAATTTCCTTCCAATATGTTTTAATAAAATTTTCTAATGTTCTTGAAGTTATTTCATAAAATAGTTTTAATTTTGTTTGAATAGACTGTTGTTCTGATATTACTTTGTAAGTATCTTCAATCTCCTTTAAAGCAATCTCATACCTTTCAGAATAAAAATCTGCTCTTGCCTTTTCATAGCTTTCTAAAACTGGGGTTATATTAATTTCTGATAACTCATCTATTGTAGATTTTAAAGTTTCTAATTCGTCTTTTGTTCTGTATGCTAATGATTTTAAATTTGAAAGTTCATTTATTAAATTTTTTACTTTAGTATAATTTTGAGTTTCATTTCTAGCTACTTCTAAATAATATTTTGAATTAAATTCTGTTTCTGCTATTAAAAGTGTATCGTTATATCTAACTACATTAAATCCATCTTCTATCATTTTTTTCATATCTTCTTTTGCTTTTAATAACTGAGATTTAACAATAAAAGCTTCACTTGTAACATTTTCAGCTAAAGTAGAAACTCCAAATACTATTAATATTAAAATACCAAACAATACTTTATAGTTCATAAATAAAATAATAATTTATTTATTTTTAAACTTTTTTTTGACTACCCATTTTGTTTTGTTTGATTCTCTCTTTAATTTTATTTTATTTTTTTCGCATTTTCTGCTACAGAAATATAATATTTTTCCATCACTAAATACAAACATTTTTCCTGTTCCTTCTTCTATTTCATTTTTACAGAAACTACATTTAACCAAAATTATCCCCTTATTTTACTTGAAGAGTACCAGCAGATTCCATTTCTGTTTCTCTTAGCATTAATATGTCTCCAATTCTTACTGGACCAAATACGTTTCTTATTAAAATTTTTCCTGTATCCCTTCCTTCTAAAACCCTGCATCTAACTTGCATTACTCCCTTTACTCCTGTTCTACCTATTAGTTGTACTACTTCTGCTGGAACGGCATCCTGTGGTTTTCCCTTTGCTTCTTCTTTTTTTTGAACTTGTTTTTCCATTAAATATCACACTTATTTCTTTAAAGAGTTTAATAATTTTATAACATCCTCAAACATATCTTTTGCATTACCCTCATTTATTACTGCAACTGATGCTGCAGAAACATTAATACCTGCAGCTCTCCCTAAATCTTTTTTACTTTTAACATAACCATATGGAATTTTCTTTTCTTCACAAAGCATTGGAAGATGTAATACAACTTCTTCTGGCTGAACATCTTCTGCAATGACAACAAGCTTTGCAACAGATCTTTCTACTGCTTTTGTTGTTTCATTTGTACCAACACAAATTTTACCAGTTGATCTTATATTTTCAATTGTTTGAAGTATTTTTTCTTGAACCTCTTTTGGAACTTCAAATTTAACATATGAAGCCATCAAATCACCTCTTGGTTCATTTTATCATTATTGAAATAATGTTATTCTTAATGTATTTAAAGATTTTCATTAAAATAAGTTTATAAATTTAAAATAAAAATTATTTTCCATGGAAGATGAAATTAAAAGAAATATTTTAAAACATGCTTTATTAAATGCTGTTGAATTTAATGGAAAAGCTAATCCAAATGCTGTTTTAGGAAAAGTTATAGCAGAAAATCCTAAATTAAAAGAAAATATAAAAGAAACTATAAAAATTATTAATGAAATTGTTAAAGAAATAAATGCATGGGATATTAAAAAACAGAAAGAGGAATTAGAAAAATTTGGAAAAATAGAAAAACCTAAAAAAGAAGAAAGAAAAGGTCTTCCCCCTCTTCCAAATGCAATCCAAGGAAAAGTTATTACAAGATTTGCTCCTTTTCCTTCTGGTGCATTACATATAGGTAATGTAAAAGCTGCTGTTACATCATATGAATATGCAAAAATGTATAATGGAAGGTTTATAGTTAGAATAGAAGATACAGATCCAGATCCTGAAAAAGTAAATAAAGAAAATATTGAATTAATAAAACTTGATTTAGAAGCATTAGGTATAAAACCTGATTTATTTTATTTTAATTCAGAACATTTTCAAAGATATTATGAAATAGCAGAAGAGTTAATTAAAAATGGGAAAGCATACGTATGCACATGTTCTACAAGAGGAAAGAAAAAGGAAGAAAAAATTGCAATCTTAAAAGTAGAATGTGACTGTAGAAAAAATACTATAGAAAAAAATTTTGAACTTTATAAAAAAATGTTTACTGAATTTAATGAAGGAGATGCTGTTTTAAGATTAAAAACAAATATAAATGATCCAAATCCTGCTTTAAGAGATCCTGCATTATTAAGAATAAAAAACGGGAAACATCCTATAACTGGAAAAGAATATAGAGTATACCCGCTTTATAATTTTAGTTGTGCAATAGAAGATCATGATACTAAAGTAACACATGTTTTAAGAGCGGTTGAACATACTACAAATACATTAATACAGAAAAAAATTTTTGAAGCATTGAACTGGAATAATTTTCCATATGTTATAAATTTTGGATTTTTATATGTTGAAGAATCAAAGGTTCATAAAAGATTTATAAGAGATGGAATAGCCAAAGGAATATTTTCTGGTTGGGATGATCCAAAATTAGGACAGTATGGTTTAGTTAGAGCATTAATAAGAAGAGGTATAATGCCAGAGGCAATAAAAAATATGATAATTGAAATGGGAATTACTCCACAAACAGTTCATTTTACTTGGGATAAATTATATACAGAAAATAGAAAAATAATAGATCCTATTTCTGAAAGATATTTTGGAGTTATAAACAAGAAAAAAATAATTTTAGATAAATTGTTAACTAAGGAAGTAAAGGCAAAAAAACATCCTTCAAAGGAAGAATTTAGAATAATTCCTTTAGAAAAAGAGATTTTTATAGAAGAAGAAGACTTTGAAAAAAATAAAGGTAAGGAAGTCAGATTAATGCATTTTTGTAATATAATTCTTCCTAAAAGAGGAAATAAGGTAAAAGTTTCAGGAATAGAATTAAAAGATATTCCAAAAATTCATTGGGTACCTGAAAAATATTCAAAGGAAGTAAAATTAATAATGCCTGATGGAACTGAAAAAATAATTTTAGTTGAACCAGAAGTTGAAAAAGTAAAACCTGGTCAAATTATACAATTTGAAAGAGTTGGGTTTGCAAAATGTGATAAAGAAAATATTTTTTATTTTGCACATAAATAATTAATAAATTCCTATTGAGCAGTATCCAACTATCGCATCTGAATTTTTACTTACTTCAAATGAGGTAGAGTAATTTAAAACTTTTCCTGATTTAGCACCCAATGCTTTTGCTGTCCATAACATAGCTGAAATACATCCATAACCACAAATAGTTAAATTTTCATATTTACAATCTTCAATTACTTTTTCTGGCATTATTTTTGTTATAGATTCTGCAACTTTCATATCTATTTCTTTCATTCCTTTAAGTATTTGAGAAATTTTATTTCCAAATGGCGTATATCCATAATTTAAACCATAATGAGTAAAATCTGAGCTTGCAACAATAATTATATTTTTATTAAGAGATTTAGCTGTTTCTGCTATAGAATTTCCTAATTTTTTACATTCCGAAATTTCAAAGTCAAATGAACTTAAGCATATTGGAACTATTTTTGCTTTAGGATATAGTGTTTGAATCCATGGGATTTGAACTTCAATACTATGCTCAAATTTATGTGCTGTTTCATCAACAGAAATTCCGAATTCTTTAACCAAGTTATCTATAAATTCTTTATCTGGTTTAATAATACCAAGAGGTGTTTTCCATTCTTCTTTGCTTAATGCGGGGCTTACACCACGTCCATAATGATTTGGACCTATTATAACTGCAGTTTCAAATTCTTTTAAATTTATATATGAATAAGCCAAAACTTTAGCACAAAATTCATATCCTGCATGTGGGGTAACTACACCTATTGAATTAATTTCTTTTTTAATATTTTTTATAGAATTAGTTATAATTTCTTTAATTTTAAGTTCAGAATTAGGATAAAATGATCCAGAAACAGCTGATTCTCGCATAAAAATAAGTTAGAATAATGATATTTATTTTTTACTTTTCTTAGTTTTTTCAGTTTTCTTTTCTTTTGTTTTTTCTTGCTCCAAACCCTCAAAGTCTTCTGGTTTATATTTAAAGCCAGAAGCATCAGGAATAGATTTTCTTGCTAATAATGTTTCTAAAGCTAATAAGTAAAGAGCCATAGCAATTGATTTTTTTCCTTTATTATTTATTGGTATTATTAAATCAATTCCATTTGTTTCATTTCCAGTACTAGTAAGTGCTATAATTGGTATTCTCATTTTTATTGCTTCTTTTACTGCTTGTTTATCTATCATTGGATCTATAACAATTAAAACTTCTGGTTCATAAAAATCTTTTATATTTGGGTTTGTAATAGTTCCTGCTAAAAATCTTCCTTTTACAGATTTTCCATTTATAGCTTCAGCAAACTTATCAATTGCTTTAAATGCTATTGGTTTTCTAGAAACAATCATAATTCTTTTTTTATCTGATAAAAAATTTGCAGCGATTTTTATTCTTTTTTCTATAACAGGTAAATTTATAATTGCTAAACCATCATCTCTAATTTTATAAACAAATCTTTTCATTTCTTTAGTTATTTGTTTTGTTCCAATATGCATTCCGCTTGATAAATAATTTTCATAAGCCATAGATATTTATTAAAAAGTTAATGTTTAAAAAGTTAATCTTTAAGATTAAAATTTAAATATTATTATTTTTATTTATTTTCATGAATGAAATTTTTGGAATAATTGGCGGAATACTTTTAATTATAGCTTGGTTTTATGAAGCAAAAAGAGATATAAAAAGACATAAAGTAGCAATGGATTTAAAATACGTAATAATTTCTATGATTGCTACTATATTTTTACTTATTTATAGTATTTTAATAAAAAATTTAATTTTTATTTCAATAAATTTAATCATATTAATTTTAATAACCTTTGAAATTTTATTAACAATATTTTTAATAAGGAGGAAAAAATAAATGCAAATAGGTTTAGTTGGAAAACCTTCAAGCGGAAAAAGTACATTTTTTAAAGCACTTACATTATCAGATGTTGCAATTGCACCCTATCCATTTACAACAATCAAGCCAAATATAGGAGTTGGATATGTAAAAATTGAATGTATTGAAAAAGAATTTAATGTAAAATGTAATCCAAGGTATGGATATTGTATTAATGGGCAAAGATTTGTACCTGTGGAAGTTATAGATGTTGCTGGCCTTGTTCCTGGGGCTCATTTAGGAAAAGGTTTAGGAAATCAATTTTTAAATGATTTAAATCAAGCAGATGCATTAATACATATAGTTGATATTTCTGGGTCCACAAATGAAAAGGGTGAACCTGTTCCACCTTTTACTTGTGATCCTTTGAATGACATAAAATTTTTAGAAGAAGAAATAGATCTATGGTATTTTGGAATTTTAAAAAGAAATTGGAATAAAATATCGAGACAAGCAGAACAAGTAAAATTTGATATTGAAACGCTTATATCTGAACAAATGTGTGCATTTAAAGTTAAAAAAGAAATGGTTAAAAATATTATTGATAAACTTGATTTAAACAAAATAAAGCCTTCGTTATGGAAAGATGAAAAAATTTTAGAATTATCTAAAGAATTAAGAAAAGCCACAAAACCAATTTTAATTGCATGTAATAAGATTGATATTCCTGGTTCAGAAGAAAATTTTGAAAGAGCAAAAAAAGAATTTCCAAATTATATTTTAATTCCTTGTTCTGCTGATGCAGAGCTTGCATTAAGAATTGCAGCAAAAAATAATCTTATAGAATATATTCCAGGAGATTCTGATTTTATATATAAACAAAAAATAAAACCTGAACAAGAAAAAGCTTTAGAATTTATAAGAGAAAGAGTATTAAAAAAATTTAATTCAACAGGAATTCAACAAGCTATAAATTCAGCTGTTTTTGATTTATTAAAATATGTTGCTGTTTTTCCTGCTGGAACTTCAAAGCTTATGGATAGAGAAGGTAGAATACTTCCAGACTGCTTTTTAATGCCACCAAATTCAACTGCTCTTGATTTTGCATATAAAATTCATGAAGATATAGGAAAAAATTTTCTTTTCGCAATAGATGTAAAAACAAAAAGAAGATTGGGCGCAGATTATGTTTTAAAGCATAGAGATGCTATAGAGATAGTTTCTGCAGCCAAATAAAAAATTTATTTCTTTTTCTTTGATTGTTTTTCTTCTTTTTCTAATTTCCATTCATCATATTCTATCCATGCCATTAAAAGTCCAAATAATAAGAGGAATACTGGTATTGCTCCTATTAGTAATGTAATAAAAGCATTTAATGCTACACCAGCAAACATGCCTTCATATCCTGGTATTGGAACTAAAAACCAAAGACCTATTATTGCAATTATTACTCCTATTATTGATTTTATTAATGCATTCATGAAAGCACCTCCTTATTTTATTTATATTATTTTATTTATAAATTTAATCCAAAGTCTTAAAGAATAATAACCTATTCTTAACCCATCTTTCCATGAAGCACCTTTTCTTTTTATATCAACTTTCTTTGAAATTTCTTTTATTTTTAAGCCAAATTTTCCTGCAAAAAATAATGTTTCTGTTTCTATTTCATATTTTCTTGAATTTAAATATGGTAAAATTTTTAACAATGCCTCTCTTTTAAATAATTTATAACCTGATTGAGTATCAGTAACCCATGATTTAAAATTAAAACCAAATGAAATAAAATTTACTATAAAAAATAATAATAAGTTACCAATTATATTTATTTTACTTGTTTTTATTAAAATAATATTTATCAAACCAAATAAATTTAATTTTCCATTCATTTTTTCTAAATATCTTGAACCATTTATTATATCATAATCATTTATAGAAGAAATAAAATTTGGAATTTCTTCTGGCTTATCCTGATAATCTCCATCCATTGAAATTATGTAATCATAGTTTTTATTTAATGCATATTTAAAAAGCGTTCTTAATACTTCTCCTTTTCCATTTCCAGCATTCAAAATAATTTCTGCTCCTGCTTTTTTTGCTTCTTCTGCTGTTTTATCTTTTGTTTTAATATCTATACCAACAACTACATCTACATATTTTTTTGCCTCGGAAACAACTTTTCCAATAATATTTTCTAAATTATACGCTGGTATAACAACTACAGCATTCATAGTATCAACAATATTTTTATTTTTTTAATATTAAAATACTTTCTCTTATTTGTCCTACCTTTATAGTTCTTGCTCTTGTACACCAACTTTTTCTTGCAATAAATATTTTTTCAGGTTTAAAGCCTATTTGTTTTGCATTTTCTGCAAGTATTTCATCTACTAAAACAACTTTGTCTGGAAAACAACCCCCTCCTATAACTATTATTAAATATGCATTTTCTTTACAAACCCTATACAATTCATTTAAAACTTTATTCATATCTTCAAAATATGCTTCTGCTATATCTTTATCTGTTTTTTCTCCAATATATGATCTTAATTTTGTTTCTGGAAAATCAAAAAATAAAGAAAATTCTGTTTTATAAATAGATGTATATTCAATTTTATTTAAATAAGGAGGGGAAATAATAACAAAATCAAAACTACAATCTGAAAATTCTATATTTCTCGCATCACCAAGATAAACTTCTGCTTTTGATTTATACCAATCTTCTTTTTGCATTTTAATATCTTTTAGCATTTTCCTTATTTTATATTTAAAAATTTTTCCTACAGGAGGAACAGGTCTTTTAAATATTTTAGCTATAGCACCATCTTTATATACATAAGAACATTTCATAGCAGAATCTATTAATGCTAAATAAAGAAAATTTTTTATATCATTGTCTTCAATTTCATTTATTTTTGTTTTATAAAATACTATATCTTCAATTGCATACTTTGAAAATGCTTTTTCAATCCATTTATTTTTTGGTAATTCTTTTGGTTTTTCAAATTTCCATTTTAATGCTTCCTTTACTGTATTTTCAAGAAGTTTTATATCATAATTTCTTGTTTTAACATTTGATACAAAACAAGCTAATGGACTTACGTCAATTCCAACAGAATTTATTCCTCTTTGTTTGCATGTAACAAGAGTAGTACCAACTCCACAAAATGGATCAAAAACAATATTATCTTTTTTAATATTAAAAGCATCAATAAAATAATCAACTAATAATTTACTAAATCCTTCTTTGTAATAAAACCAATTATGAATAGGCTCTTTTTTGTTTGGAATAAATGTAACTAGTTTTTTAAATTCTGGCGCTTCTATAATTCTCATATTTATTTTCTCCATTGTAAAAGTCCTGTTTGTTTAACTTCTGATATTTTTTTAAGTTCTTCTAAAGTATTATTTATTCTTTCTTCTGAAAATTCAAATTCGTCAACTAGCATTTTTTTAATTTTTTCTTCTTGAAATTTTGGAAAATTAATTTTTATATTTTTTTCAACTGGTGGATTTAAGAAAAAATTATATATTTCTTCTGGGGGTACTTCCCAGTCCCATTTAACTTTTTCTTTAAATTCCTTTATATCCTTTATTTTACTTGCTAATTCTAAGGATCTTTTTGGACCATATCCTTTTATTCCTGGATTAAAATCTGTACCTACAAGTAAGCCAATAAAAATTAATTGATCTCTGGAAATTTTTAATGAAGAAAGCACATCTTTTAACTCTATTAGTTCTGGCTTTACTTCTATATAAACATTTTTATTTGGTATTTTTCTTTTTCCTGAAATTGAAAGATTTCTTAATAATCTTTGTGCACCAAATAATAAACTATCAGCATCTTGACTTGCAACAGCCCAAACAATATTTTCTTTACAAAGCTGTGCACATTGAGCTTCTCCTTCACTCGGAGCTTGAACAATAGGTATTCCCATGTATTGCAAAAGCTCTTTGCTTTGTTCTATTATATCCTTTGTTAAGTAAACTGCTGATTGTGCTGCACGTTTTGCTGCTTCTATGTCTCCTAATTCAATGGCTTCTCTCCATTGTTTTAATGCTTCTTCTTTTATTTCTGACCTTAACTTTGTTGTATAATGTTTAAAATCAGGTGGCTTTCCATCAAAAACCCAAATTGTTTTTATTCCAGCAGTAAGAAGTTTTGCATTTCTATAAAAAATTCCGCTTAAATGACTTGTTATTCTTCCTTTACTATCCATTAAAGGCGTTCCATCTGTCTGTCTTATAATACTTAAAAATTGATGGAGCCATAAAAATGCATCAACAGCAAATATTCTACCTTTTAATTCTTCTATTTCTATTGTTTTTTTAGGAAAAATTTCTGAAATCTGAACTCCCATATCAGTATTTAAATAATGATGTTTATTTAAAAATTATGAAATTTGCAGGTTTAATATCAGGAGGAAAGGATTCAATATATTCTGTTTATAAAAAAATTTCTGATGGTTGGGAATGTGTGTGCTTGATAGCAGTAGAAGGAGAAAAGGATTCTAAAATGTTTCACGTTCCAAATATACATCTTACTAAGGAAATAGCAAAGTTAATTGGAAAAAAGTTAATTTTTTATAAAGCAAAAAATTCTAAAGATGAAATAAAAAAACTTGAAAAGGCTATTTTAAAATCAAAAGAATATGGTGCTGAAGCTATTGTTTGTGGTGCTCATTCATCTAATTATCAAAGGAAAATTATTGAAAATATCTGTGAAAAAAATCAATTAAAATTAGTTTCTCCAATTTGGAATGTTAACCCAGAAAAATATTTAAGGAATTTAATTTCTTCTAATTTTAAAATAATATTTACTGCAGTTGCAGCAGAAGGTTTTAATGAATCATGGCTTGGAAGAGAATTAGATGAAAGTGCAATAGAAGATTTGAAAAATTTAAATAAAAAATATTCTGTAAGCTTAATTGGAGAAGGCGGAGAATATGAAACGTTTGTACTAAAATGTCCTATTTATAAAAAGGAAATAAAAATTATTAAGGCAGAAAAACATTGGGAAGGTCTTTCTGGGTGGCTTGAAATAAAGAAAGTAAAAATTATTTAAATTTATGCTATATCATTTATATTTTTTCCAGGATGAAGATTTTTCCATTCTTCAACTGAAATAGAAAATTTCTTTTCAATTTCTTGTCTGTATTTTGGAAATGTATTATAAGCACAAAATGGAATTATTCTTCCATCTGGAACAACATAATGAATTACACATCTTGAAACTCTTTCAAAATCAAAATTCCATGCATCTTGAAAATGCATAGCAGATATTAAAAGTGAATTCCAATGTATTTTTGATAATGCCTCTCTTTTTCCTTTAATTAAAACTCCTATTAATAAATCTCCTAAATTAAATGATTTTGGCATTTTTTCTTTAATAATAAATTTATTTATATCTTTAATAATTTTTGTAAATAAATACATTTTTTCAAGTTTTGATTTTGGTGGTTTTTCATTTATTTTTTTAAGATAATCTAAAAATTCATTAACCTTTAAAAATCTTGTAATTGGAATTATGTTTTTATTTTCATCTGTAAAAATATAAGTTGCCATACCACATGCTGGATGTGCAGAAAATTGAACTTGTGGTTTATTTTTAAAAATTTCTACAAACTTTGAAATTTCCATTACTGATGGTACTGGATACCAATCATCTCTCTTAATAAAGCCTAGCTGTTTTTCTATTTCATTTATTAAATCCGGAATAGTAAATCTTTCTTTTTTTCTTTGTTCTTCAGAGATTTTTTCAATTCTTCCTACAAAAGAAATTGGCTGAAAATTAACTCCTCTTATAATATCTATATTTTCAATTGCAAATTTTATTATAGGTCCAATTTGATCTATGTTAAATCCATTTATTAAAGTTGGTACAAGTACTATTCCTAATTTTGCTGCTCTGCATTCTTTTAGAATTTCATCTTTATATTTCAAATTTTCTATATTTGTTTTTTCTGTCATTCCATTCCATTTTAAATAAATAGTATCAAGTCCTGCTTCTTTTAATTTTTTTGCAAATCCTGGCTCTTCTGCTATTCTTATTCCATTTGTTGCTATTTGTATTTGTTTAAATTCTAATTTTGCTGCTTCTTTCACTATTTCAATAATATCATTTCTTATAGTAGGTTCTCCACCTGAAAACTGAACTGCTGGACATGGTACTGGCATTTCATCCCTTAAAACTTTTAACATTTTTTTAATGTCTTCAAAACTTGGCTCATAAACATATCCAACAGAACCTGCATGTGCAAAACAATACCAGCAAGATAAATTACATCTGTTTGTAACATCCAAATTAGCAAGAAGTGTTCCTGATTTATGAAGTGGACATAAACCACAATCATTTGGACAATTTTCTGTATGAATAAATGGGTTTGATACACCTCTTCCTGTTGTAAGAAAATTATATGCTTTTTTAAATAATTCGGCATCGGACCAGTATATTTCCCTAATTTTTCCATGAATTTTACATTCTTTTTCAATCCAAATTTTTCCATTCTCTTCAAAAACTTTAGAATCTATAAATTCTATTTCATTTTTTCTTTCCTTTAAACAATTGGGACATATACTTTTGGTCCTCATTTCCATTAAAAATCACTTTAAATTGATTTTAATGCTTCTATTAAACTATCTATTATTTCTTTTTCTGCTGGAAATCCTATTCCATTTTTAAATCTTTTTTGTCCCGAATGTGTGAAGAAACCTTTAGATATAGAAATTATTTCATTTTCTCCTTCACCTGTTTTTGCTTTTTTTCTTGCAACTTCAAGAAATTTATTGTTTTTAAATTTAATTTCTTTTGCTTCTAAAGTTTCAAATTCTACCATTTTTTTCACCTTCCATTTTTTATATTAGCGTTGTTGATTCTATTTCAGCATCAGCAACGCCATGAACATTTTTTATTTTTGTTTCTAAATCTCCTAATCCTTTTTTATCATCCACAATAACAAGAATTTTAAGCTGATTTAAACCAAAAGCAAGAGGCTCTATTCTATAATCTTTAATTTCTATAATTTTCTTTATTTCATCCTTAATTTCATTTAAATTAGTTTCAGGTGATTCTGGAAGTATTTTAAATAAAACAGCAACTTGTCCCATTTGATTCACGGTCCTTCAAATCCACAGTTTTTACAAATATAATGTCTTGAAAGAACTTTACATGCATGACATCTTACTATATTTTCCTTTCCACACGAAGGGCAATTAAATTGAACAAAGTTTTCTTCACTTATTACTTTTTTTCCACATGTGCTACATTTTAAAGACATAAAAAAATAATCGTATAAAATGTATTTAAAGATTTGTTATACTATTGTTTTAAATTTTTTAATAAATATTTTCAATTAATGCTCCCGTGGTCTAGCTTGGATAGGATGGTAGCCTGCGGAGCTGCAGACCGGGGTTCGAATCCCCGCGGGAGCGCTATGTGATTTTATGAAAAAAATTAAAAGGATTTCACTTATAAAACAAATTGCAAAAGAAAGAATAGAAATTCTTAAAAAAAGAGTTTCTGAAACAAATGATCCTCTCCTTAAAAGAAGATATGAAGAATTAATTAAAAAATTGCAAAAATATGCAAAATTGAAAAGAATTTAAATTTTTACTACTAAATAATTAGAATGCAAGAAAAGAAAAAATATAGAACACAAATATTTGATAGTAATAATCCTATAATGCTTACTTATCAAATTAACCAAGCACTTGGTGGAGTAAATAACAAAAATAAAATATTCAATGAGAATTCTTTAAATGTTTATACCTTATTAAATGATGCATTTGGTGGAAAAAAAGATGAGCATGAGATTTTAGAAGTTGATTATGGGTTTAAAATTTATTTAAGAAACGGACAAAGAATTGATCTTTATGAACTTGAAAAAATTTTGTATCCTGAAATTGCATTTTATAAGGAAATATTAAAAGCTTTAAAGGTATATAATTTCTTAAATAAAAATTTTAAAACTAAAAAATAACAATTGAAAATACTATAATTTAAAATTTTAGATTTAAGTAATTATTTAAGCTTTTTATATTTTCTAAACAATAACTTTTTTAAACCTTAAAATATATAAAAAAGAAGTGATTTTATGACAGCTAAGGATGTTCCAGCACAAAAACTTATAAATGAAGTTGCAAAGGCATTAGAAGCATATAAAGAAATTCAGCCACCTTTATGGTCAAAATTTACAAAAACTGGAGTTTGTTGTGAAAGGCCGCCTATTCAAGATAATTTTTGGTATTTAAGATGTGCAAGTATTTTAAGAAAATTATATATATCCAATACACCTATAGGGGTAAGAAAATTACAAACTGTTTATGGGAAACTAAGAAGAAGAGGTCATAAACCACCCCATCATAGAAAAGCTGGTGGAAAAATTATAAGATTAATGCTTCAACAATTAGAAAAAGCTGGTTTTATAACAAAAACAGAAAAACCAAAAAAAGGAAGGATAATAACTCCTAAAGGAATTAAATTTTTAGATAAAGTTTCAAATAAAATTGGTGAATGAAATGAATAATGAAAATTTAGAAATAGAAATTGCTAAGAAAACTATTTTGTCAAAAATATTAGATAAAAATGCTTATGAAAGATTATCAAGAATTAAAATTGCAAATCAAATTTTTGCAAATCAAATAGAAGCATATTTAATAAATTTATATCAATTAGGCAGGATACAACAAGTAATTTCAGATGAAAAATTCAAACAAATGCTTGATTTGCTATCAGAAAAGTTATTACAAAAACAAGAGTTTAAAATAAAAAGGAGATAGAAATGGGAGCATTTAAACATCTTGCAAAAAAATTAAGACATATTGCAGCATCAAAGAAAAAAGATGCGCCGATTTGGGCAAATATAAAAAAATTTGCAAAAAGGGCAAGAACAAGAAGAATAAGAGTACCTGCTTCATGGAAAGAAAGTAAAAGAAAATTGTGATAAAAATGCCTGAAGAAAAAATATTTATTATTCCTTTAAGAAAAATATATGAAGGGACGAGAAATTTAAGAGCTAAAAGAGGGATACAATTAGTAAAATCTTTTCTTAAAAAACACATGAAAACAGAAAAAATAAAAATAGGTAAATCTATAAATGAGGAGATTTGGAAATATGGTATGCAAAAACCACCAAAATTTTTAAGAATTCATGTTTTAAAAGATAATGATGTTGTTTATTCTGAAATGCTTGGGGTTGAAATAAAAATACCTTCTAAAGAAGAGATAAAGAAAAAAGAAGAAAATAAAAAATTAAAAAAAGAAAAAATAAAAGAAGAAAGAAAGGAAAGGAGACAAGAAAGTATAGAAGATAAACTTAAAGCTGAAGAGGGACAAAAGAAAAAAGAGTCTGAAAAGTAGTAAATTTAAATATATTATTTAATAAATTCTATAAATGAAAAAATTTAGAATTATAAGATCAAATATTTTTGGGGATCCAAACATAGGAGTATATGGATTTGCTACAGATAAATATTGTATACTTGGAATAGAAGATATCAAGAATATAAATAAAATAATTGAAACTCTTAATGTACCTATAAAAATTTTTCAAATAGGAAATACAAATTTTCCTGGAATATTTTCTGTTGGAAATTCTAATGGAATATTGGTTTCTCAAATAATTCAAAATTATGAGTTAAAAAACATTAAAAAAGAAATGAAAGAACAAGTTATAGAGGTATTAAAAACAAAATATACTGCAATAGGAAATCTTATTTTATGTAATGATAAAGGGGCATATGTTTCAGAAAAACTTAAAAGATATAAAACAAAAATCTTAGATGTGTTGGATTGTGAAGTAGTTTTTGGAAATATTGCTAATCTTGAAATAACTGGGAGTGCTGGAATAGCAACTAATAAAGGCTGTCTTTTACATCCTGATGCAAAAGAAGATGAAATTAAAAATATAGAAAATGTATTAAAAGTAAGCGTTGATGTTGGAACAGTAAACCATGGATCACCTTTTGTTAAATCTGGAATTATAGCAAATAGTTATGGAGTTTTTGTTTCAGAAAATTCTACTGGTCCAGAATTGGGGAGAATAAGTGAGGTTTTTGGAGGGATTGATAATGAGTGATGTAGATAAACTTGCTTACAAATGGAATGCATTAAGATCTTATGCTGAGTTTTTACAAGAAAAAA
The DNA here is from genome assembly GCA_018920255.1 of Candidatus Aenigmatarchaeota archaeon. Taxonomy (GTDB): domain Archaea; phylum Aenigmatarchaeota; class Aenigmatarchaeia; order Aenigmatarchaeales; family JAHLMR01; genus JAHLMR01. Next base: position 20,965 of record JAHLMR010000006.1, read on the forward strand.
GAAAAATAGTTGTTGAACAACTTCAAGAACTTGAATCTGCAGAATTTGTTTTAGAACAACTTGAAAAAACAAAAAAAGGACAAAATGTTATGATAGGTCTTGGTAGTGGAAATTTTGTAGAAGGAAAATTTGAAGATATAAACAAAATATTTGTAAGTGTTGGTGCTAATGTAATTATAAAAAAATCATTAAAAGATGCAATAGAAATAAATAAAATAAGAATAAAAAATATGGAAAATGTATTAGAAAAAATATCTGAAGAAATACAAGATATTGTTATGAAAATGAAAGAATTAGAAATACAATTACAAAAATTAAGTGAGAAGTGATGTTTGGACTTCTAAAGAAAAAAATAAAGGAAAGTATTGAAAAAATTTCAAGCTCCTTAAAAGAAAAAATTTCAGAAAAAGAAGAAGTAGAACCTGAAAATGTTTTTGAAGTTAAAGAAGAAAAAATTTTAGAACAAATAACTGAGGAAAAAGAGATAATAAATGAAAAACAGGAAATTAAATTAGAAAGAGTAGTTGAAGAAAAAGTAGAGGAACCTGAAAAGCCTATTATAGAGAAGGAAATAAAAAAATTAGAAGAAAAAATAGAAAAGAAACCCTCTGAAAAAAAGGGAGGGATTTTAGATAAAATAAAAAAAGTAGTTACAGAAAAAGAAATAAAAGAAGAGGATATAAAAGATGTTCTTTGGGAAATGCAAATAAGTTTAATAGAAAATGATGTTGCTGTGGAAGTTGCTGAAAAAATTTGTAATGATTTAAAAAATGTTTTAGTTGGAAGAAAAATAAAAAGAAGTGAAAATATAGAAGAAATAATAAAAAATTCATTAAAAAAATCAATCATTGAGCTTCTTTCCTTTAATAATATTGATTTTGATGAGATTATAAAAACAAAAAAACCGTTTCTTATAATTTTTCTTGGTTTTAATGGTACAGGAAAAACAACAAGTATTGCAAGAATTGCTTATAGATTAAAAAGTCAAGGAAAAACTGTAATTTTTGCTGCTGGTGATACTTGGAGAGCTGCTGCAATAGAACAACTTTCTGAACATGCAAAAATATTAAATATACCAATTATAAAACAAAAATATATGGCTGATCCTGCGGCTGTTATTTTTGATGCAAGAAAATATGCAGAAGCGCATAATATAGATGTTATATTAGCAGATACTGCAGGAAGAAGTCATGCAAATTTAAATTTAATGGATGAGCTTAAAAAAATTGTTAGAGTAAATAAACCTGATATGAAAATATTAGTTTTAGATGCACTTACAGGAAATGATATTTATGATCAATGTAAGTTTTTTAATGATGCTGTTGAAATAGATGGTCTTATAATTACAAAGGCAGATGTTTATGAAAAAGGTGGTGCTTTAATAAGTGCAGCGTATACTTTAAAAAAGCCTATATTATTTATAGGAACAGGACAAAATTATCAAGATTTAAAAAAAATAAATATAGATGAAATTATAAAAAATATTTTTGGTGAGTGAATTTGGCTAAAGGACTTCAAAGAATAATGGTAACAGCTATAATAAAAAGAAAAAACAAATATCTTTTAGTTCAGAGAAGCAAAAATAATAAAACGTATGTTGGCTATTGGCAGTTTCCTGAAGGTGGTATAGAATATGGAGAAACTCCTTTAGATGCATTAGCAAGAGAAATAAAGGAAGAAACAAATCTTTCTTTAATAAATGCTAAGCTTCTTTGGGTTTATTCTTCAACACTATATCCATTAAAAATTGGTTTACATATTATAAGAATTTTTTATTCATGTAAGGTAAGTGGAAAAATTACTTTATCAAAAGAATGCGAGAAATATGGTTGGTTTAATAAAAAGGAAATAACAAATCTTAAACTTATACCAGGATTAAATTGGGAAGAGTTAAAAGAAATTATTTAAATAAAAACGGCGATTTTTTAGGACCTATTGAAACGAAGTTTTCTTTATTAATCTCTTTATCCCTTTTATTAGATATATCTAAACATATAGCATATCCCATTTTTAATTCACCTATTTTTTAATCCTTCTATAAAATTAGTTATAAATTCTAATTCTTCTGATGCTCCTGGTATTATACTTGAAATGACTATTGAAAAAAGAGCCAAAAACAAATCCGAAACTCCAAAATCCGGATTAAAAGGTGCAGCAAAAACAGAAACAGGAAACAAAAGAATAAATAAAAGAATAATAACATATTTTTTAAGAACAGCCTGACTCATATAAATAATTTTAATTTAAAATTAATATAAAATCTACTCCTTCCACCCATAAATTTTTCTAGCAATATCTAAAAGATATTCTGCGACAACTTCATACTTTCCTTCCCATGCTAAAGCATCTGATATATAACCTATTTCTTGATAAATCCAACTTTTAAAAAATTGTTTTCCTCTAGAAGAGTATTTTTTATCTACCTTTTTCAAGCTTTCTTTTATGTATTCTGATACTATTTTTATTGCATCCTCCTTTGTCTTTACTAAACCTATACTTCCTTGTAACTTTAAATATTCTTGAATTTTTCCTGCTTTAATAAAAAGAAGCATTTTTGTAAATTTTGTTTCATCTTCTTTATTATTAATAAATTCACTTGAAGCTATCCTTATTAAGTGCTCTATTGTAATTTCGGTATATTTTAAAATATTTTGTATATTTGTCATAAAAATAATTTAAAAGAAGAAATATTTAAAAATTAAAAAAATAAAAAATTATCTTCGTTTCTCTAAATAGATTGCTGTTAATGATATAAGACACATTGGTATAATAACAAATAAACTAATTAAACTGCCTATTAATGGTATAAAGTTTATTACTGTATATAATATTAGATATATTATTGATATTAATAGTACTAATATATAATTTTTCATTACAATACTAATACTTTTCTTTATTGTTTCAATTGGCCCCAAATTATCTATTGCTATTCCATGGAATGATAGTGCAAATAAGATTATTATTAAATATGTTACAATACTTCCTATTAATGCGGTTATTCCTATATTCATTAAATTAGTTGGCGTTGCTATTAATGATGCGCTAAGTAGTATAGTTAAAGGAGCAAATAGTATAGTTAATATTATACTAAGTATTATAGATGTTATTATTGTTGTTATTGCATTTTCTTTTGCTACACTAAACATTGATGAAAGACTTGCCTTTCCTTTAATAGAATCTGCACATAATCTTATATATCCTACAAATAAAATTAAACCAACAAGTGTTCCTATTAACATCATTATTGATACTATACTTAAACCTGAAAATATTGAAGTCATTAATGCCTGTGGTGATGTTAAATTTGCAATTCCAATAGATGCTATTCCTGCTACTAATCCTATTCCCATAAACACTCCTATTATTATAAAGATTACAAATAATCCTAGAATTAAACTTAACCAATTTTTTGAAAATGCATCAAATGCCTGTTTAAAATATTTTTCTACCAAGCATATCACCTCATTAAATTTTATTTTTTTACTTATTTATAAAGATTATTGATAGAGTCCTATATTTAAAATTTATAACCAAGACTTTCAAAAACTCTTTTCATAATTAAAGCATCTTTTTCTAAAAGAGGACTTTCATTTATTATTGTTATATCTAGTTTTCTTTTAATTATTTCTTTTGCTAATGGTTCAAATTCTGGTTTATTATGAGAAATTGGAAGATGATTTTTTTCATTTCCTTTTCCTATACCAGCTGCTGTCCAATTTATTGAAGAAAAGTGAGAGTGAATATGTTTAAATTTTTTAATTTTATCAAATATCTCAGAATAATCTATTTTTCCACCATTTCTAGCATAAATATGTGCAAAATCAATTACTGGCACACAAAATTTTAATTTCTTACAAACTTCTAAAATTTCATCTATAGTTCCCCATTGACTTAATCTTCCAGTTGTTTCTAGACCTAAAATAATATTTTTAAAAGAGTTTTCTAATTTAGAAATTTCTTCAATCATTGCGTTTGTACATTCCTGTGAATTTTTTAATCCATAATATCCAGCATGAATTACAACAATACTAGCTTCCATAGCAACTCCACGTTCAGCAGATTCTCTTATCATTCTATGGCTTGCTAATATCTTTGATTTATCTTTACTTGTTAAATTAATAAAATACGGTGCATGTATACTTAAACTTACATCAAGCTCTTTAGCAACTTTTCCAAGCTCAATAGCTGCTTTTTCTGACATTTTTACTCCACGTACAAATTCAACTTCCATTGCATTTAGACCTAATTCTGAAACTGTTTTTACCCCGCAAATACTTGTACGTTCTTTAGCAGAAAGAGGAATTCCTGCTGGTCCTATTCTTATTTTCATAAGAAATATTTGAAAATTTTGAAATTTAAAATTATATTTTTCTTATAGCTTCAAAAATATGTCCAAATTTTAATAAGCCTTTCATAGGATAGATTATTATAAAATTAATAAATGCATGATATAATTTTATCTTCTTTCCTTTTTTTAAATCCTCTATTTTAAAAAGAAGTGAAGAAAAGAATAATCTTAAGAAAAATGATAGTAAAAGTAGAAGTTGTAAACCAGTAAACCAAAGAAATGTTAAATATTCTATATTTTGTGCAACAATTCCACCTAAAAATGAACCTAAGAAAACAGCTATTCCTGAAAATATTTTAAACTGAGAAATATATCTTGTTCTCTCATTTATTGGAGATGCATAAACTAGATAATTAAACCAAGATAAATCAAAACCTGACCAAACAAAACCAGAAAAAATATTTGCTAATATAAGATAATATGGTGATGGTGATAATACCCAGAAAAATGGTACAAATGCAATTAAAACACCACAAACACTCATAACAGATTTTATTCCAAATCTATCTATAATCTTTCCCCAATAAAGTTGGCTTATAAATGCAGAAATAATTTCTGCAGATAATATTAATGCATAAAATTCATAACTTACTTTCATAAACTTTAAAGCATATACAGCAAAAAATGGTGATGCAATAAAGACAGCAAAATTAATTAAGAACATATAAATTAAAAATTTTTTAAATGGTTTAGAAAATTTTGTTATTATAATTTTTTTATATTTTTCTTTCATACTGATATTTGGAATTTTATTTAAGTAAAAATAAGAAAATATTCCAAAAATAGAAGCAATAAAAAATAATAAAGAAAAGCCATTTATTCCATTAAATAAACCTAATAGCCAGCCAGCAAAAATTGTTGCTATAAAGGAAAATAAACCTGTAAAAAAATTTCTTTTTCCAAAAAATTTTCCTGATTTTTTCATTGATACTATTCCTGATATCCAACTTGCCCATGCAGTTGCTGACAAAGAATATATTCCATTATAACTTGTAATTAAAATTATTAGTATAGAAACAGATATTATTCCTATAAATGAAAAAAATGAAATAAAAAATGTTAGTAAAATAGAAAGAAGAAATAGTGAAATACAAATAAACTTTATGGAAAATTTTTTATTTAAACTTATAACAAGAGGTTGAAGAGTTGTACTTAATAAATTTGAAATTGAGGTTAAAATACCTATTTCAAAATTAGATGCTCCTAAAAAAAGAGCAAAAGGTGTAGAATAATTTGAAATTATACTATAATTAAAAGATGATGCACTACCGCTTATTATAGAATTCTTTTCAATATTTTTTAAATTGCTCATAAAAATCATAATTTATATTTTATTTTTCTTAAAAATTCTTTTCTTTCTTTAATATCTTTTTCATTTTCTACTCCTTTTGCTTTTTCACCATCTATAACCCCTAATATACCTCTTCCTTTTCCATTATCAGCAACTATAACCTCTACTTCATTTGCTGTTGCACAATCTATTTTACAAACTTCAGGAAGATTTTTCAAAGAATTTAAAATATTAATTGGATATGCATCTTTAATAAAGATAATAGCAGTATGTCCTGCTGCAATTTTCATTGCAGTTTCTGAAGCTAATTTTATTAATTCTTTATCTGTTCCTTCTATTCTTATTAAACAAGGTCCGCTTGCTTCACAAAAAGCTAGCCCAAATTTAATTCCTGGCACAGATTTTACAATTGCTTCATAAATATCTTCAACTGACATTATAAAATGTGTTGATAATAAAATAAAATTACAGTTTTTTGGTACTTCGATTTTAACAGTCTTAATTTCCATATAATTCACCTTTATGGTGGGGCCAGAGAGATTTTCTGAAACTTCTTCGAAGCTTCTTTTTCAAAAAAAGAAGCTTCAGCAAGAAAAACTGTCTTTCTTGATGAACCTTCTTTTTCTAAAAGAAGGTTCTTCTTTGAACTCCCGTCTGCTGGTTTCTTCTTATCATCTTATCTCAAAGCTCCAATCAAAAAACCAACTGGAGCCAGCCATCCTACCTGGCTAGACTATGGCCCCTTTTAAATTATTTAATAATTTAGAAATTTATATACTTTAAATTTTAAAAATATTTTATGATAAATGCAGATTTTCATATTCATACATGTCTCTCAAAATGTTCAGTTTTAAAGCCAAATGAAATTGTTGAATTAGCTTTAAAGAAAAAATTAGATGTTATAGCTATTACAGATCATAATAATATAAAAGGAGCAGAAATTGTAAAAAAAATAGCAAAAAATAAAATTCTTGTTATAAAGGGTGTTGAAATAAAAACATATGAAGGTGAAATTTTAATTCTTAATCCCTCAAAAGTTTATAAGGGTAATTTAATAGAAGTTTGTGAAGAAGCAATTAAGGATAATGCTATAATAATAGCTCCGCATCCATTTGATTTAATGAGAAATTCAATTCGAGATAATATAATTACTATATCTAAATATTTATCTGCAATAGAAATTTTTAACTCACGTGCAATTTTTCAGATGTTTAATAAAAAAGCAATGGAAACTGCAAAAAAGTTAAAAATTCCAGGTATTGTTGGGAGTGATTCTCATACAAAATATGAAATAGGGAGAGTTAAAAATATTTTTGATTGTGAAAAAAAGGAGGAAGAGATTTTTGAAAAATTAAGAAGGGGGGAATTTAAAATTTTCTATAGGAAAAGTCCAGCTTGGGTTCATACTGTTGCTAAGTTTAGCAAGTTTATAAAAATTTGATTCAAAATCAATTATAATTTTTTCTTGAAGTATAGTAATATTTTTACTGATAGGTTCAAATGTTTTATTTAATTCATTATCTATTAGTGCTACTGATTGGGATGAACATAATAAAACTGAAAATAGGAAAATAATAAATGCAGAAATGAAAAAAAGATAGTTTCCAATTTTTATTGTTAGTAATTCTGAGAATTTTTTGGATTTATAAATATAAAATGTTATTATGGTAATTGAAAAACATCCTATTGAAATAAGAAGAAGTTTATATGGATATACAAATAAAGATAAAATAAAAAATAAAATAACTGGTATTCCTAAAAGTTTTATTTTATAATAAATTTTGTAATTATCTAAATTTTTAATATTTTTATAAAAAATATAGAAAAATAAATATACAGATGAATAAAGGAAAACTAAAAAAAATGGGAAATTTAAAAGTGAATTAGAAAGTATAAACCAACTTGCTGAAACTTTTGATGATTGTAAAAAGAAAAAATTTAATTTACAAAGTTTTGTTTTCTTTAGTCTTGTAAAATTTGAAGAATGAAGAAAATTAAAAAATAAGCTTAAAAAAACTGCAAAACCAAATAAAGTATTTACATAAAATGATATACTTAAACCAATAATAGAATAAATAAACATCAATGAAATAGCTGTTTCTTTTGTAATTCTTTTATTTATTAAAGGCTTTATTTTATTTTTAATTTCATCATTTTTATCTTCTTCATAATCCATTAAATCATTTAAATAGTATATAGAATGATAAGCAAGTAGAAAACCAAATAAGCCTAAAAATAATGAAAATAAATTACTAATATTTCCATAAATTAAAAAATAATGTGCTGGTAATATAAAAAATGTAATTATATTTTTAAAAAGGTTAATTAAATATAACCTAAAATCTATTTCAGCGAGTTTCATAGCTATTTCATTAAACATCATATAAAATAAATTTTAGAAAAGAATATTTAAATTTTATATAAAATACGACAAAAAATATATTTAAATTCATAAATTATGGAGCCCTGGGCCGGATTTGAACCGGCGACTTGCCGCTTACAAGGCGGCCGCTCTACCAGCTGAGCCACCAGGGCATAAAATATAAATCTAAATTTAAATTTTATAAATGTTTTTTATAGATTTCAAAATAAATATTTTCAAGATTATTAGTAACTTTTTCTATAAAATAATTTTCAACTGATTTATAAGCTCCGTTGGAAAGTCTATTTAATAAATTTTTATTAGAAATTAATAATTTTATTTTTTTGCTTAAATCATTTTTATTTTTTACATATAAACCATTATAGCCATCAATTACAACATCTTTAATTCCTAATGCTGGAAAAACTATTGCAGGAATTCCAAACCTAAAAGCTTCTATAAGCACTATTGCAAATGTTTCAGTTTTTGAAGCAGAAACAAATATATCTGAAGTTCTATAAATTCTTTCAAGTTCTTTTTCAGAAACAAAGCCTGTAAATTTTACATTTTTTAATTTTAGATCTTTTACTATTTTTTCTAGTCTTTCTCTATCTGGTCCATCAGAAGTTATAATAAGATTTATTCCTGGTTTTTCAATTTTCTTAAATTCTCTTAAAATAATATCAATAGACTTTTCTTTGCATAATCTCCCAACATGAAGTATATTTATTCCTTTATGTTTTATTTTTTTCATTTTTTTACCAGATATTGCATTTGGCAAAACAAAAATTTGTTTTTTTATACTGTTTTTCTTTAAAAGATTTTTTATAGAATTTGTTGGAACTAATATTAAATCAGCTTTATTATAAAAATATTTTGTATACTTCCAAATTATACTTGAACTAATTTTCTTTACTGTTTTGTTTTTTTCAAACGGGCCTAAAAAATATGAAAAATATTCTGGTATAAGAGTATGATAATGAGCTATGACTGGTATTTTTAATAATTTTGCTATTAAAAGACCAGCATATCCAATTGATGCTGGAGTTTGTACATGAATTATGTCTGGTTTTATTTTTATCGTTTTCTTTAACAATCTAAATGTTATTAATGGTGCTCTAAATTCTGGATATGGTGGAAATTTAAAAGATGGTACAGGAACGTGATACTTATCTTTTTTAATTCCTGAGGAATATGGAAAGAATATATAAACTTCATGGCCCCTATTTCTTAACTCTCTTTCAAAATCTAAAATTGAACGTACAACTCCATTTATTTGAGGTTTATATGTATCTGTGAAATATATGATTTTCATAATAATTTTGTCCTCTCTTTTTGAAAATTTATTAATTTTTTTCTTTTTTAAAATTGATTTCTATAAAATTTTCTCTTCCTTTAAGATATTCTTTCCAATTTACATTTTTAACTTCAGTAAATACTAATTCTCTGTCTTTTGTTTCTGAAATGAGATCGAAATTTAGGACCTATTGAAATGAAATTTTTTTCATTCTATATATCTGTTGTTATATTTTTTCAGATTAAATATTCTTTTACATTCCATAATGTTTTATATTCTTCTAAACTTTTGAAAAACTCTTCTTTATTTTCAGCTAAAGCACTTACTATTAAATTATAAAACAAATAATCACGATATTTTTTGTATTTCTCTTTTTGAGCTTTAGTTAATTTTTTCTTATCTAAAGGAAAATGTAAAAGAAAGAATATACCTCCATCATCAAATACTTCTTTCTTAAGTGCAGGGGCGTTTTTTACTTCTTGAGGTAAAATTTCTAAAAATTTTGGACCGAAAATGTAAAATGCTGAATTAAATGCAGCTATTATCCAACCATCAATTACTTCATTGAAATCTGTTTCTTTAGGTAATCTTTTATGTTTTAAAATAAAATTCCAAACAGCTTCTGCACCTCCTGCATCTTCATCTTCTAAAATACTATAAGTAGAATAGACTAATGAAGGATGAACAAGTAAATATAAATCTTTAACAAAATTAATAATTAATTTTTGATTCTTAATTGATTTAATTTCTCCGCCTGTAATAAAAGATACTGAATTCCAATTTTTATCTTTTTCTATATAATCAGGAACAAACCAAACTTTAATTAAATCATCAAATATTTTAAATTTTAAATATAAATTAAATGAATCTCTTTTTTTACATCTTTCACTCCAACGTTTTATTGCTTCATCTAATGTGTAATCAACATACTCATGATTTTCATTTTCATAAACTGTACAAAACTTTCCTTTATATTTTTTAATAATCAAATCAGCTACTTTTTTAAGTACTTCTTCTGTTATTGGTACTGTTTGTTCGAAACAAACAATCAAATACTTTTCTTTTGAAACTGACATATTCAATCAACCTTATCTATTACTATTATATCAATATTATATATTGATTTAAATTCATTTAATTCTTTTAAGATGTTTTCTGGTATTTTTTCATGAGATATAAATCTATATTTAATTTTTTTATTTGTTTCAATATTTTTAAGAAAAACAAGCTGCGATTCTATTTGAGTTTTAATTTCATCGAAAGATTTTTTGGGAAGAGATTTCCAATTTACATTTTTAACTTCAGTAAATACTAATTCTCCATCTTTTGTTTCTGAAATAATATCGAATTCTATGTTTTCTGTTTCTTTTTCTCTAATTCTTTTAATCTCTTTAATAACATTTTCATTTATTTTAATATTTTTA
>JAHLMR010000007.1 GCA_018920255.1 Candidatus Aenigmatarchaeota archaeon
GGAGAATAGGTAGAAGTAAAATATTGATATAGTAAGTATAAAGATATGATAAAGATAATAGCAACTAATATTGGTGGAAAAGCAAATATAGAAAAAATTAATGCAATTCCAGCAATACTTACTAATCCTAAAAGAATTTCTTGCCAGTGATTTTGAACTGCTCTTAAAATAGCAGAGAAAAAGTTTGCTGAAGCTTCTAATAGTTTTAAACCTGCTTCAATAAACTTTCCTTGAGAAATTAAATAAAATATAGAAGATATTGTATTAAATCCATCGTTAAATGATTTTTTAAGAAATTTTAAAAGACCAGATAAAGCATCACCATTAGAATTTCCCTTAGTATTTTTATTATAGTAATATATAGCACCAAAGCCTGCTCCAAAACTAATTACAGAACTTATAATTTTATCAAAAGAAGTTGCTTGTCCGGAGATTGGATTAAAAGGTACTGCAAATCCGGGTAGAGAAAAAGATAGTATAGATAAAAAAATAAAAAGAAATTGACGTTTAAGGAGTTTATTTATTACTTTCATTATAAATAATTTAATTTTATTTATATTTAAAACTTGAAAAATAAAATAAATTTTTTATTGATATGTAATAAGTTTCTAAATTTGTGAATTTAAAATTGGTGTCGGGGGCGGGGATTTCTCTGCAACTTCTTCGAAGCTTCTTTTTCAAAAAAAGAAGCTTCAGCAAGAAAAACTGTCTTTCTTGATGCAACTTCTTTTTTAAAGAAGTTGCAAAGAAGGTTCTTCTTTGAACCCGCGACCTTCAGATATCTCATTGATTTATTCTCGAAACTCATAAATCTATTATGAGTCTGACGCTCTTTCCTGCAATAATGTACCAGGCTGAGCCACCCCGACTTTAAAAAAATAATAAAAATTAGAATTTATAAATTAAAATATTTAAGTGCATCATATATATTATTCACTGCAATTACTTGTATACCTTCTATTACAATATCTTTAATATTTTTCTTTTCATATCTTTTTTCACAAATTTCATAACCATTTTGATTTATACATTTTTCAACTGGTGTATAAATATCTTGTTTAAAATTTTCTTCTGGAATTAGAAATATACTAACTCCTTTACTTTTTGCTGCTTTAATTTTTTCTAAAATTCCTCCAACTTCTCCTATACTTCCATCTTTTTCTATTGTTCCGGTAATTATAATGCTTTGATTAATAGATTTGTTTTTTAATGCTGCTATTGTTGCTATTGTAATTGCTGCACCTGCAGAAGATCCTCCTACTAATGTAGCATTATCTGTTTTTATTGTATAGATAATATCAATATTATTAGTATTTATTCTAGTAATTTCTTCTGCTATTTTTTTAGCTGTTTGAATAGAATCCTGAGTATCAACCCAAAATTTTATTTTATCTATATTAGTAAGAATTTTTCCAGAACCCGGTTGTATCTCAACTATTAGTTCAGTTAGCACACCTTTATTGTTTTCATCTACTGCAGGTAAATACATTTTTACATATGAAGAATTTATTTGGGTTTCCTCATAAGAAATTTGATTTTGAAAATAAAAAAATAATAAAAAATATGTTAAAAATATGAAAATTAATATTAAAATAAAATATTTAGTATTTTTCATAATCTTATAAATAATTTGATAGTATTTATTTTTTTGCTTTACCGAGAATTCTAAAAACTTTTGTTCCACATGTAGGACAAACTCCTTGAATAGCCTTTAATCCATTTTTCATTTCAACTTCTCTTGCATCCTTTATTTCAACTGTTTTTTTACATTTCATACATCTACCTTCTGTCATAAATAACACCTCTTTAAATAATATTTAAATAATAATAAAAATATTAAGTTATTAAAGATTGTGGTTTATATGAGAGGTATATCACCTTTAATAGCTTCAATTTTACTTATAGCCTTAACAATGACAATTGCTGTAATTCTTGCAAATTGGGCTACGGGAATAACACAACAAACATTAGCTACTACTCAAAGATGTATTGGTGCAAGACTAGAATATACAACAGCAGATTATCCCAAATGGAATCCTTCTGATGGAAGCATAGTAGCAGTTATAACATCTTATGGGGCAACAATGGGAAAATTTAAGTTTGAAATACTTTTAACAAACGATACAATTTTAGTTTTTCCTGATAAAACTAATCTTATATTAGCATCTGGAAGTACTGGTACAGTTATGAGCGATCCAATATTAGTTTCAAGAGATAATATTAGAATGGTAAGAATAACTTCAAATTGTACAGATGTAAAAACAACATGGGAATCATTAAAATAAATTACCAGCATTTTATATAATTATTTAAAATTTCTATATTTACTGGCTCATAAAAAACATATTTTTCATCTAATATATATGCTGGAATTGAAGTAATATTATAATTTGTGAGAAGGATATCTATACTTGTAAGATTTAAATCTGTTGGTAAAGTTATGTATACTGTTTTAATCCCACATCTTTGTTTAAAATCAAAAAGCAATACATCCAAAATTTTTTGTTTTTCTGTTTTGTTATAATATGAATAAAAATAAATAACAGTTGAAAGTTTATCAGCACATAAATTTTTAAGTTTTAATGTATTTTTTAAAAGCTGAAGATCTAATAATGCATAATTTTGTTTTTCTAATAAAATTTCATTTGTTAATTTATTTGCAGTATCATAAAGTTCAATTTTTTTTCCAAAAAAATATATTTTATCAGCTAAAATCCTATTTTGTTCTATTAAATAATCGCATTTTTCAGAAGTAGAAGCATTTATATACTCTTCAAAAAATTTTGCATCATTCCATAAAATATTTATGTATAAATTTTCATTTTTTATTTCATTTAATCTTATAACTTCAGAGAGGTATCCAATCAAAAAGAAGGTAAAAATTATTATAAAAAAAATTATTAATGTTTTTCCTATTAGGTTTTTTAGTTTCATAACTACCACGAATATGATTTTGTTAAAAACTTTATTGTTGAATGAATATAATTTAATGGTGTTAAGAATATATAAATTGTTAAAAATATTATTAAAATGAAAAAATTATCTTTAATTTTTATTTTTAAATTTATTTTATGAAAGCTTAACCATATCCATAAAAAAGATGAAAATATAGAAAAAATACTTAAAATTATAAAAATATTAGGCAAAAGTAAGCTATCAAAATTCAGAATATTTAATAAGTTTACACCATAAAAAGATGATGAAAATATAATAAGAATATCATAAAGCCTTGTTAAAATTAAATAAACTGTTAATATAAGCCCCAAAATTGTGAAAAAATATGCAGATATAAATAATGGAATAACAAAACAACCAAATCCACTATATTTAGTATTAAATAACATATCTATATGTTTTATTGTTGTTTGCATTCCACCAATATTCCATCTTATTCTTTGATGCCACCATTGTTTAAATGTTTCAGGAACAGAAGTTAAAATTTTTATTGGGACTGACATTTTTATTTTATATCCATGTCTTAAAATTCTCCATGCAATTTCTATATCTTCAGTCATATTATTTTTATCAAAACCACCTATTTCTTTTAATACTTTTTTTCTATAAAGAGCAAATGGTCCTGGAGTTACATATATTGCATTTAAATTTTCTAAAATTTTTCTACTTAGAATATATAAGATATATTCAATACTTTGGAGTTTTTCTATTATATTTTTTGGCCTATCAACAAAAATAGAAACTGTTACTGCAGCAACATCTTTATCTTCAAAAAAACCAATAGATTTTAGTAATGCATCTTTTGAAGGATATGTATCAGCATCTATAGTAACAATTATCTCTCCCTTAGCTTTTTTTAATCCATAATTTAATGCATCTGCTTTTCCTCCATTTTTCTTAGAAAAAACTTTAATTCCTTTTATTTTTTTTAAAATTTCTAAAGAATTATCTGTTGAACCATCATTTATAACTATAATTTCAAATTTTTTAGGATATTTTAATTTTTTAACATATTCTATAGTTTTTTTAATACATTTTTCTTTATTATAAACAGGTATTAAAATACTTACAGAAGGGAAACTTTTTGGCTTAGAATATGAAACTATATTTTTTCTTGAAATATAAAATAGATTAAAGAAAAAAATCATGAAAAAAATACTTGAAATAATTAAAAACAAAAATATCCAATCTAATAAATACATCATAATTAATACCTTAAGAAAAAATTAAATAAAAACCTGATGGAAAAACCATCAGGCTAATTTAAATTCTATTGTACAACTACTGTTTGGAAGTTTTCTCCAGTTACTTTTGCTGAACTGGATGTTATGCTTGCAAGTTTTGTTCCATCTTGTACTACACGTGCTGCAAGCATTGTATCTTGTGCGCGTGTTCCAGCAATAATTAAAGCTGTCTTTCCTGATGTAAATGCATCTTTAACAACTTTAATTATTCCAAAGTTTTCTGCTGGCCAGTTTTCACATGTGTAATCAAACTTTCCTGCTGTTGCTAAATCTGCAACTAAGCTGTTTACACATGGACCTCCTACTAATACTAAATCATAGCCAGATTTATCACTTGCTGAAACTTCGCTGTCAAGTTTAACTACATTTGATGTTATTGGTACTGCTTCTTTATAAGTTGTTCCTCCAGCAGCAGATGTTTGTATTCCTAATCCAAATTTTCCTTTTACTTGTTGTGCTGGATATTTTATTACAACTTTATTGTTTCCAGCATTTGTTTTTACATTAACTAATGTTATTCCAAAATCTGATACGATGTCATGTTCCCATGTTCCAACTTCCGCTGGATTGCCTGCTGTATTATCAAATTTTACATCTCCTGTTTCTGCATCATCACTAGTTCCTAATCTTATTTTTTTGTCAGCGCTATTATAGTTATAATATGCTTCCCAAGCATTATTTGTTTTTGTACCGAATAGTTTAGGATGTGTGTTATTTGTATAATTTATTGTATCTGTTGTTTGATCATATGTTAAGCTAGCAATGGTAACCCCTGATGCTCCAGATGCATCTTTCCATTCTGTTGCATTTACATATCTTGAAGATTTTGAATCATAGTATACAACCATTATATGCTTGTCTGATGTTGTTTTATTAATTAACATATATACATCTTTTTGATAACCTTCAACACCATTTATGTTAAATATTGGAACATCTGAGGATAATTTTATTGCAGCTACTTCACTTGATGGTACTAAAATACCATATCCAGATGATGCTGTACTATTATATACTGTAAATCCAGAAACCGGTGAAATTGTTATTGTTGCATATTTGTTTACTGTAAATCCTTCAAATACAAATCCTGTATAATCTTCAGGGGTCATTAATTTTTCTCCTGATTTTAGATAAAATGTATTTCCATCTTTATCAGTACCACTGAATTTTACTCCTATGTAATCACTTGTACCCCATTTATTTGTATTAGCAAAGCTTATATCCCATTGCCATGATTGATCATTTTCAGTGTATAAATCTCCAGAATTTATTGTTTTTTCAATATCTGACCCAACCGCTGCAAAAATCTCTGCTTTTGCTACTCCATATACTTGAAATTCATATGCATTTTGTAAATATATTTTTAGATTTCCATTATCAAATTCTTCTGTTGAGCCTTTTGTTATAATCTTTTGATCAACTAGTGATCCTCCTTTATAAACTGCTATTTCAGCCTGTGTTGAACTTCCCATTATAAATTTTATTTCATAATCTCCAACTGTTAAGCTTCTTGTTGCATCAATTGTTCCTTTAGTTCCTTTTAATACAGTTATTGAACTACCACCGATTCTTGTTAACAAATAGTCTTTACCTAATATTTTTATTGAAAGAGGTTTTGTTGCGCTTAATCCACTTAAATCAACTGTTTGAGTTGATATTATTCTATATTCAAATCCGCCTAAATCTTTTGCAACAACTGTTCCATTATAGATATCTTTATTATTATCTAATGTCATACCTGTACCTAATACTATTTTTTCTTGTAGTGTTGTTTTGTTTCCACCAAAGTTTATATCAAATTCTTTTAAAGATGGTATTGAAACACTACTAAATTGTGTTGTTCCAAATGCATTATCTATATCTCCGCCAAATTCTACTTCTCTTTCTGGTCCATCAACTTTAGCTAATCCTGTTCCTGCAACAGATTTTTCTATTGTTGCTTTTCCTGCTAACATTACTGCAACATTTATTGCTCCTGCTACATCTTCTGCTTTTGCATTTGCTCCAACTACGAATAATGGAAAGCTTACTGTACTATCTGTTACTGATACTAAATCACTGATTTTATTTACTTGAGTTATAGTTGCTGCCATTACAGGTGCTGCTACTGTTAATCCTGTCATTAAAGCAGATCCTGCTATTGCAGCTAATTTTCTAAATTGCATTTATTTCATTCCTCCTTTTTATTTTTTGTGCGGTGAATGCACAAAAATATAGAGTGCTAACTTTTTGTAGCACTCTTTTCATATTAAAATATTATGATATAAGGGGTTATTAAATTTTCTTTAAACTGTTTCTATATTGTTTTTTATATTAAAAATATTATTTTTTAAATTAAAAATAAATTATATAAATGCTTTAAAAAGTTTATAATGGTGTTTTATAACTTATTTTTTAATAAAAAGTAATTTAAATATATTATTTTTTTGAAAATTCTTTAACAACATAAATCCTGTTAGAACGTCCAATTCTTTCTAATCTTATTATTCCTCTCTCACTTAAATTCTTTAAAACCTTAGAAACTTTTGCTTTAGAAAATTTACTTTCTCTAACGATTACTTTTTGATTAACACCATCTCCATGTTTTAATATTAATTCCATTATTAATTTTTCATCTGATTTTAAAATTGGGAGAAATATTTGTACTCCAAGTTTTTTTCTAAACCTAAAAATTAAAATAATTATTAAAATTGAAACAGTAGCTATTATAATTGTAATTAATGGAATTTCTGTTTTTTCTTTTATTAAAGATTCATAAAATATTTGGAATGATAAAAGTTCACCTAATGGTAAATTGTTTTTTTGCCAATAAACAAAAATTTTTCTTCCATCACTTGCAATATTTCCATATGTTGGAATTATTGATTCTCTATCAGAAATTATTGCTGTTCCTTCAGGTAAATATACTTTATATAAAAATGAATTTATTGTATCATAAACAATGAATTCTTTTTTAAATGAAAAAATATTATTTTCTTTTTTTATATTTGAGGAAATAAAATTAATTTTTAAACTTCTGTTTGATTCAGATGCTAATTTTGTATCACAAATCAATAAATTTCTATCAGCTGATTTAGATAATTCACAAGATGCAGGAAAATTAGAAGAATAAGAAAAGTTTTTAATATCGAATAAAAATGAAATTTTTACTTGGGATGTTTCATTTGGTTCTATTGTCATTATAATATTATCAGTTATCAAATTATCATAAATTATTGATTCTTCACCAAAATAAATTATTTTAGAAAATGATGCCTGAGAAAATAAAAAAATAAATAATAGTATAGTAATTAAATATCTATTCATTTTTTCTCACTTTTTGGATTTACAAATACGATTCCACCTATTCCAGCTGCAGCAAATTGATGCATAATACCTGCAACTGAATTTAAAACTGTTTGTGCAGCATTTATATTTATTTTTAATTCTTTTGGTTCTATAATTTCTATTGCAGACGGACCGTATACTATTATTAAATTAATAGCGGTTTCAAAATTTTTTACAATACATGTTATTTCAAGTGTAGATGACCAAGCTTCGTTTATCCCTTTCATTGGATTTAAAACTTTACTTGATTCTCCGAATTTTTTTGAATAAATCTTAACTCCTTGTTCCTTTTCAAATTTTTCAAAAAGTGAGTTTAATGAATTTTCTGCTGTTTCTTTATTAATAGCTAAAACTTCAAAAAATATATTTAGCTTTATCCAACCTTCCTTTATTTTTTCCTTAACTTCTTCTTCAGATATCATTAAAATCCCTTAGTTAATATTTTAATTTTTTATTTTAAAAAGATTAAATATATTAAATAATATGCCCCAGTAGCTCAGTTGGTACAAATGCAAAAAAGAGCGGCTGCCTCGTAAGCAGCAGGTCGGGAGTTCAAAGCAGCTTTTAAAAAATGAGTAAAAACTCCCCTGGGGCTCCAAAGAGGTGCTTAAAATGCCGGAATACATATGTTTTGTGAAAAAGAATAATGTAAAAAAAGCTGAAGAAAAATTAAGAAAGGATTTTGATATTGCAGCAAAGCAATCAATAACAATTCGTGATAACATATCATTAGGAATAAAAATTCAAGAAGAAGGAAGTTTCTTTTATATTCGTGGTACTGAAGAGGGTATATTAAGATGTAAAGAACTTATTAAAGAATTTGTGTTTGAGTTAAAAAATGAAATTTTAAATGAAGCAAAAAACAAAATATTAGAGGAAGAAGAAAAGGCAACAACAGGATTTGGAGGAATATTTGGGTAGAGGTGAAATTATGACAGCAAAAGTTGCATTATTTACTATAGGCGCAACAAGACAAACAATAGAAAATACAATTGATAAATTAGTTAAAGTAAATGGATATGTAGGAAAATATAATAATATACAAAGATTATTAGAAGATGCTAGATTAGGAAAAATGAGTCATGTAGTAATTAGCCACCCAGATGCATTAGATAATGTAACAGTAAAACAATTAAAAGAATTAAATATTATTATAATCACATTTAAAGAATTAGATAGAATTTTATAAAGCGCCATTGGTCTAGTGGTAGGATAGGAGCTTCCCAAGCTCTTGGCCTGGGTTCAAAGAACCTTCTTTCTTAAAGAAAGAAGGTTCATCAAGAAAGACAAATTTTCTTGATGCAACTTCTTTTTTAAAGAAGTTGCGGGATTCCCAGATGGCGCACCATTAATGTTTATATTTAGATTTTTAAATTATTTTATTATGAATAAAAGAGAGTTATTTTTATCAGATTTAGCATTAAAACTTTTTGGAAAATGTGTTGAAAAAAATAAAAAAATATTTCAAAATTTTCGTGCTGCAATTGTTTCATCTGGAATAGAAATTCTTTCAGTAACATATATTTCATGTATGCTTTTATATCTTTGTATAGCTCCATTTATTTCTTTAATTTTTTCAACGTTTATAATTTTTGTATTAAAATTTATAATAATAAATTGGTTAGTTGATATTTTAATTTACATACTTATATTTGAAATTTTAACATTTTTGATATTTTTTAGTTACCCATATATAAAAATGTCAAATAACACTGCAGAAATAGATAGCAATCTTCCATTTGCTTTAATACATATGCAAACAATTGCTGAAAGTGGAGCACCACCTATTGTTATTTTTAAACTTTTATCAAACTTTAAGGAATATGGTTATCTTTCTAAAGAATTTCAAAAAATTTCAAGAAATATAGAAATGTTTGGAATGGATAATATCTCAGCTATAAGAGATGTAATGTTAAAAACTCCATCATCGAATCTTAAAGATATTTTATCTGGAATGATTACAACTATTCAATCTGGAGGAAAGCTTTCACAATATATTTCTGAAAGAGCTGAACAAATGTTATTTGAATATAAACTCTCAAGAAGAAAATATGAAGAGACACTTACTGCATATGCAGATATTTATACTGTAGTATTAATAGCTGCTCCACTTATGCTTGTTATAGTATTAACTATTATTGCAACTATAGGAGGAAATGTTTTTGGTATTCCCCCAAATTTGCTTATTATAATAAGTGTTTATGGAATAGTTCCATCATTAAATTTAATATTTTTAATTTTTTTACTTATTACTCAACCTAAAGGTGGATAAAAAATGAATAAACTATATATAATAACAAGTATAATAGGGTGTATAATTTTTTCTATAAATGTAATTTATTTTTTAAATTATCAAAAAATTTTTACTATAATAAACATTATTGCAATTTTAATTTTATTTGGAATTCCAATATTTTCAAAATATTATAGTTTTTTAAAAGTAAAAAATATAGAAAAATATTTTCCTCTTTGGTTAGGTGATGTTTCACGAAATATTAGAAGCGGTATGACTCTTTCTCAAGCAATAGTAAAAACAAAAGAAAACAGATATGGAAATTTTTCAAAAATTTTAAAACACGCAGCAATACAAATTGACTGGGGTGTTTCCTTTTCAAAAATTTTAGAAGAAATTAAAATAAAATGTAAAAGTGAAGTTATCTCTCAGGCGCTTTTAACTATAGAGGAAGCATATAAAAGTGGTGGTAAAATAGCAGAAACTTTAGAAAGGGTTGAAAAAAATATTAATGAAATTAACAAACTTAAAGAAGAAAGATACTCAACAATATATTCACAAGTAATAACTGGCTATATAATTTTTATTATATTTTTAGTTGTAATTTATATAATGAAAACGCAATTATTACCAATGCTTTCAAATCTTTCATCTGAAACAAACATTTCTAACTATATTATACACCTCACAATTATTCAGGCAGTTTTTTCAGGAATAATTATTGGAAAACTATCAGAAGGTAAAATTATTTCTGGTTTAAAGCACAGTCTTATTTTATTTATCATGAGCTATGGAATTTTTGGATTATTATGATAATTTAAATAAAAGAAATTTATAATTTTTATTATGCGTGGAATAAATATTTTAGTTTCACATACATTATATTTAGCAATTTCATTTGGTCTTTTATCAGCATTATTTGGAGCATATATTTATACAACATATAATTGGGAAAACAATTTAAAAAATGAAGAATTAAAAGAAGTTGCATATTCTATAAAATCTCAAATATCTGACTTATCAACATATTATTTTGATAATTTTACAATTGAAAAAAGATTGAATATAAAAAATTATATTGGAAATAAACAATATAAAATAGAATTTAAGAATAAGACAATAAAAATTTCTCAAGATGATAATTTTGTAGAAGTAAATGTTTCTAATGATTTTGAATTAACTGGTGTTGCTTTTGCTCCAGCAAAGATAATTTATAAGTTTCCTGAAAAAACAATAGAAATAAAAGGTGTATGATTTGACAGATATTGATTATATTGTTTCATTTGCAGTATTTTTATCAGTGTTTATTGTATTTTTTTCTATTTTAGGAAATTTACTTGAAGCAAGATCAGATTTTACAAAAGATAAATTAATAGAAAATGAACTTAACATAATTTCAAATAATCTTAAACAAACTTCATTATTTAATAATGTTTATTATGCAAAAATAAGATTAGCAGAAATTGGTAGTTTTCAACATAATGAAAATTTAAGTTTAAAAATTGATTTTAATATTTTTCCAGAAAATTTAAAGGTTTATGATAACAAATTTTCTATAGTTCCGTTTGTATATGAAAATAATATATTAAATATTTCTAATAATTTTTTAGAAAATGAAGAAAAATATTATTTTTTAATTTGGACAAACGATGCTAAAATAAATAATTTTGAATGTTTAGATTGTAAAGATAAATTTATAACTTCAAGCATAATTTTTTCTGATTATTGTTTTTTAAGGGTTGCAAATTTTGAAAGTTTTAATTATACAAAAATAAAAAATGAGTTAAATATAGATCATAACTTTAACTTATTAGTAGACAATAAAAAATATGGACCAGAAACATATAAAATACAACACTATGGATATCTTAATATTTTTTATTTAAATGAAAATTATGAAATTGAAAATAAAATAATAAAAATAGGTGTTTGGTAATGCATTTTAGTTTAGAAACATTTATTTCAGTTGCAATTTTACTTACTTTTATAGTATATATTTATCAACCGCCTGTATGGCAACCTGAAAATGAAATTGAATCTGTTTTAATATGTATTAAAAATTTAGATTTACAAGGAAAAATAAGAGAAAATGTTTTAAATGAAAATTATGAAGAAATAAAAAAGAATATTCTATTATGTGTAAAAACTGGTATTGATATTGATTTAAAGATAAACTCTGAATGTAATGGAGAAAAGAAAATTACATATTATATTTATGGAAACAATGAAATTGTTTTACCAAAAAGTATAAATGTTTGTATAAGAAAATTATAGGTGAAAAAATGAAAGCACAAATATTTATGACATTTACAACACTTTTTATTGTTTTTACTCTTATATTATATATAAATTGGTTTAATGAAATTTATATTCCAGAAAAATCTCTTAATAAATTTTATATTGAAAATTTTAAGACAGAAATTTATAATTTAGTTGAAACCTCAATTTTAAATTCAAAGGTTGAAGAAAATGTAAATAAATTTTTAATTTTTATTTTAAATGACATACAAAGAAATAAAATAAAAATTAATGCTGTTTATTGTTTTGTAAATGAAACTGATATAACAGTAGGAAATTTTTTAGAAAAATCTGAAAATTTTAGTATAAAAATTTATGATAATTTTGGTGAAAGAATTCATGATTTTGGATATATAGAAAATTTTTCATCAAAATCTAAAAGTATAACACCAAATGGAAATTATATTATAAATGTATTATACAATAATGAAAGTTTTAATTTTTCTGGTAGTGAAAACGAAATTGTTTTTAGTATAAAAATTTATGAAAGCTCAATGTATGAGCAAGGAAGTCTAATATTAAATGTTAAAAGATATAAAAAGTAAATTTTTTAAGTATTGCATTTAAGGTATAATTTATGAAAAAAATATTGATTTTATTTATAATAATTGTAATTTTTATAGGAGGGTGTGTTAATAATAGTGAAGATAGATTTCACAAATATTTAGATAATAATAAACTTACCTTTAGATCTGATTTAAAAGAAGCAGAAAAAATACCTATATTTATAAATGAAACTAGTTGTAAATATTTTCTTTATCCTGAAATACAATATACATATATTAATATAGCATTTATACCAAATGAAACTGAAAATTCATTTTATGCAGTAACAGGTAGTGAAATTGGAAAATATGTAATAATTTATAGATATTTTTATAATTTTACTCCAGAAATAAAAGTTGTACAAGTAAACTCTTCAAAGGAAGCTGCAAATTTAGTTGACTCTGAAAATATAGTAATTCTGCTTTTAGGACCATCACAAACAAATAGAACTGGAGTCTCATTTTATAATAATTTTGTTATAATAGAAGGTAAAGATTTAAGTGAAACTAATAGAACATGGACTGATTTGGATTTAGCATTTGATAAATTTTTACTTTGTGTTCTTGAAGAAGCAAATAAATATATTAAGAAATAATATATGAAAGAACAACAGAAGCATATGAACCAGGAGGTAAAATAAAACTTATTTTTGCTTTTAATTTTCCTTTGTTTATTTCATCTTCAGAAATTTCTATAATTTTTAATTCTTTTGGAATCAATAAAATATTTCTTTCAGAACCCGTACATGCAAGTTCTGGCATGGATTTCATTTTAAAATCTTCTAATTTTATATTATTTTTTTCTAATTCTTTTATTAATTCATAATGAAATAAATTATCTTTATTTAATATTGTGTTATACCCTGGGAGAGGAAGTTTATCATTTATTTTTGCATTTTTCCATATTCTACTAACAACATTATTCCATATTTCTGATTGGACAGCATTAATAAATATCTTTCTTAATCTTTTTGGTATTCTTCTTAATGCTCCTGCAAAATCATTTTTATTTTTCATAAGATAATCTAACATGGACCTTTCCCATTTTAATCTTTTAGGAAATAATTTTAAAGAATCTGAAAAATTTTTTTGCTCCCAATTTTTAGCTAACCAATTTCTTGCTTTTTTTGCATCTTCAGGTTCATTTTCAAAAACTTTTGTTAAATATATTTTTACTGCATTTTCAAAATCTGATTTAAGCATAGCTTTTCCAACTTCTGCTGTTATTGGTCTTACTTCTCCAAATCTTTGTGGTCCAAAAAAATTTGGAATTCCTTTTTCAAGATTCTTAAAAATACTAATTAGTTTTCTTTCTAATTCGTTTTTTTCATCTTTTATATCTCTTATAGTAATAATAAACTTATTTCCTTTAATCATTCCTAAATTTAATCTTTCCGAGCTTTGTTTGTAAAATGTTATTTTCATATCTTTTAATTTTAAATTTTCAAGTTGTTCTTTAGAAACTTTCCAAACAGAAACAAATTGTTTTGTTACAGCTCTTTTATCTTTCGTTCCTGCTATTCCAAATCTCTTTTTACTGACTTTAAGAGCTTTAGCTATTCTTAAAATTGCTTGTGTTGTCTCCCAATTAAATTTTTCTAATATAAAAATTGAATATTCTCCATTTTTATCTTCTTTTATATCCATTGGTATTTCTTCAACATAAAAATCTTCTATTCTTTGTCTTAATTTTCCATTTATTTTTTCCATTATAGCTCAACCATACTTACTGTAAGACAATCTCTTATTCCTAACGCAAGTCCTAAAATTAGAATGATAAATTTTAAAAAATTTTTAAAGTTTTGATTATCTGCATATTTATCTATTAGTAAAAGAGATAACCAAACAACTATTAGCTTAAGTGGAAACATTATCCATGCCCCAAAATTTGAAATAAGAAAAGAAGGTAAAACATGCTGTTCATAGTATCCAAAATAGGTAAGTGCGGTATAAGTTGAAGATGCATCAAAAAGGTGTGCGAAAATTATTGATGCATTTATTTTTGATAATAAATTTAACTTTAAAAGAAAAAGAATAAAAATCAAACAAAACATTGAAAATAAAAAAACATAATAAAGACTTAGTGGATTTGTAATTTTTGTAATTGATAGATTGTAAAAACAAAATATTAAACCTGTTCCAAATAAAATTTTATAGTATTTTATTTTAAATTTTTTTTCAGTTAAAATGGAAATTAAAAATGTTATAAAAACTAATATAAAAATTATAAAATATATTGGTGGACTACACCACCACCAAGCATTATTTGAATATATACCAGCCCCATGATCTTTTAATGCTCTTGTCCAACCACCATATATTATAAATGGAATAAAACCTATGAAAAAATATTTATCTATTTTTATTTTTAATTTATTTATTACTTTATAAATTCCTAGTGCAAAAATACAGAGAATTAAACCATATAATAAAGTTGCTTCTAAAGTATAGTAGTGACATAGAGGATTAATAAATTTTTCATATATATAAGAATTTATATCCATTTAAATCACAAAAGTTTTAAATTTCCTGTTATTTCATCTATTTTTTCATCTTCATCTGGTCCTAATCCTAATGCTGTTATTGTACCTGGTTCTATTTGAGTTAATCCTTTATCTATTATAATTTCTGATGGTATTTTTTTATTTTCTGCAAGTTTTTTTAAAATTAAAATTTCGTTTTCAGAGCTAACCTTTACAACAACTTTTTTCATTCCTTCATTTATCCACTTCTCTCTTTTTTTCTTATCTGATTTAAGAAAAGCAGCTAAACTTGCGTGTGCTGCTTGACTACATAACTTTCCTTTTCCCATTTTTAAATCTGTTCTTATAACTATCACTTGTTTCATTTTTATCACAAAAGCTTTTTGATTGCAATATAAAATCTTTCTATAAAGCAATA
Source organism: Candidatus Aenigmatarchaeota archaeon (assembly GCA_018920255.1). Taxonomy (GTDB): domain Archaea; phylum Aenigmatarchaeota; class Aenigmatarchaeia; order Aenigmatarchaeales; family JAHLMR01; genus JAHLMR01. Next base: position 15,504 of record JAHLMR010000007.1, read on the forward strand.
AAAACTTATTATCGTTACTGCTATTGCAGCATAATAAATATAATTAAACAATAATCCAAAAATAAAAATAGTTAATCTTATTCCTCTCCAACTTATTTTTTCTCCTATATTTGTTTTTAATAAAAATTCTAATACTGCACTCTCATAACTTGAAATTAAAACAAGTGATAAAAGTACAATTCCTAATAAAATATCAACATATCCAGTTAATATAATAGAACCGATTAAAAGAGTGTCAGAAATTCTATCTGAAAATCTATCAAAAAAAACTCCAAAGTTTGTTGTACATTTTTTTATTTTTGCTAATGAACCATCTAAAATATCAAAAAAACCAGATAATAAAACAAATAATGCTGCTATTTGGAGATTTTTATTTAAAATAAATAAAGAAGCTATTAACATTAAAACTATACTAAAAAGAGTTATAAATTTTGGAGATATGTTTATTTTTTTTACAATTTTTATAATGACTTTTCTCTCAAAATTTTCTTTTATATTTGAAAGCAGCATAAATTAATTTAAACCGTATGAATTTAAAAAGATAAAAAATATATGAGAAAATATGATAGATTTATCCTCAATTTTTGCTTTAATAACATCATTTTCTATTAGTTTAGGGTATTTAGGTGCATTTATTTTAGGTTTTTTTAGTAGTTTCACTCTTTTTATACCATCTCCAACATTTATAGGAGTTTTTACTCTTGCTGCTTTAGGAACCTATAATCCGCTTTTATTAGGAATTTTTGGTGGATTAGGTGCAACAATAGGAGAATTAATAGGGTTTGTAGTTGGTGTTGGGAGTAAAAAAATTTTAATAAAAAAATATGAAAAGGAATTAATTGATATTGAAAGAAAATTTCAAAAATATGGTGGGTTTATAATAATTTTTATTTTTTCTGCAACCCCATTACCATTTGATTTGGTTGGTATTTTTTGCGGAAGTATAGGATATCCATTTAAAAAATTCTTTTTAGCAACATTTTTTGGAAAATTAATAAAATATATATTTATTGCTTATGCTGGTTTTTATGGTATGCATTGGTTAGTTTCATATCTATTTTAATAATTCTTCTTTTCTTTTTTTAGAAAAAAACCAGTTCACAGATCTCCATATTTTTTTATAATAAACTTCTATTAAAATTTTTCTTTTAGCTTCTCTTCCAAAAACCTTTACTTTTCCATTTTTTATTTCTGAAATTGGATCATTATTACAAATTATACCAGCCGCTCCTAAGGTAAGAATAGAATGAGAATCGCTTCCAGCTACCATTGGAATAGAATATTTAATTGCAAGTTCTTTTGCTGAATTGTTTTGAAATTTTAAAGCAGAACATGCATTAAGTACTTCTATTGCATCAGCAAATATTGCTTTTTTCATTAAACATTCTCTTAAAATAAATTTTGCAAACGGATGTGGGGCAATTGCTATTCCACCTTGAGAATGTATTTCATCTATAGAATCCTTAAGAGACATATAAGGTTTTATTTCTTTATGTAAACCTATTCCTAATAAATCACCAGATGCTGTTTTTATTTCTTCACCTATTATTACATTAAAATTTGGATATTTTTTCTTTGCATAATTTTTTGCTTTTAATGCCCCCTTAATTGTATTATGGTCTGTAATTGCTATTCCGTTTAATCCTTTTTTTACTGCGGCATCTACAATTTCTTCAGGCGTGTTTAAAGCATCATAGCCCCAAAAAGCCACTTTACTATAAATTGTATGAACATGTAAGTCGTATTTTTTCAAAATATCACCAGGGAACTGATTTCAGTTTAATTAAATAGCTTATAATATTTGTTATTCTATGAACTATTATTGTAAAAATTATCATAAATAAAAACATAATTACTGTAATTTTAAAAAATAATAAGCCTATCATTGTTGCAGATAAAATAAAATTTGTTTGATCTAAAATTGGTGCATCAGCGCCTCTTTCAAGACTAATTCTTCTTTTTATAAAGCTTCCAATTAAATCTCCTGATAAAGCACTAAAAGACAATATTAATGCATTTAACGGGTTTATGTAAGGAAGTTCAAAACCATAATAAATTGCTATTGAATTAAATTTAGGGTATAAAATCCACAATATTCCACCATAAAAAATTCCTGCAAGAATTCCTATTATAAATCCCTCTATTGTTTTTCCATCACCAAATATTCTTTTCCCATCACTCCAAGTTTTTTTAAAATCTATAGGTACTTTTCCTTTTACTAAAACGGGAAAACCATTAGCAGCATATAATGGAATTAATAACCACAATGCTTTTATTATTTCATATAATATATCCAAATAAACACCTAATTTGGTGCGCCAGCTGGGAATCCCGCAACTTCTTCGAAGCTTCTTTTTCAAAAAAAGAAGCTTCAGCAAGAAAAACTTTTTAAGTTTTCTTGATGAAACTTCTTTTTCTAAAAGAAGTTTCGAAGCTTCTTCGAACCCAGGTCAGCAGCTTGGAAGGCTGCGGTCCTACCACTAGACTACTGGCGCTTTTGTTAAAAGCGTTAGTATAATTTCAAGAGCAGCAAAACCTGTACAAATTAATACAACATGCTCTGGTTTTAATTTTATTAAACTTTTATCTTCTTCGTAATATCTTACAAGACCCCCCATACTTGCTGGGGTTTGTATTTTTAATTTTTCTGCCATATTAATCAATTTAATTTTATATTTTTTTAACTTTTTAAATATTTATTTTATTATAAAATAATCTACAAGTTTTCCTTTCTCATCTCTTAAATATACAATATCATAATTGTTATTCCAAATAGGAAATCCGGAATTCCAATAAAAAATATTTTTCGTATTATATCCATAACCAGTATATAAAATTAAAGAAGAATTTGATTCTAAAGAATGATTAAAAATAAAAGTATTCCATGCTGAATCATGAATTTTCCATTTTGAAATATTACAAGAAAAATTACATAAGTTTTTTATTTCAACATATTCATCATTTAATGAATTTTTTTCAATAGCATTTATTTTTAAAATTTTTATACAATTTTTACATGGATTTTCTGATTTTTCGCATAAACCTATATTTTCTTTTATACAATCTTTAAATGCATTTTCAAAATCAAAAGTATATTTAAAATTACTATTTAATATATAAGGTAAAGCAAGTCCGTTTTTAATCATTTCTTTATTTACATTTGTATTATTAAGAAAAATAATTCTTAATAACCTTCCATATTTATCTTTATTATCTTTGATTTTTTCTAATAAAACATATTTATTAAGAACTAAATATTTCAATTCTTCCTTTGCTTTTTCATAGTATTTATCTCCGTTTTCTGGAGCATTAATTCCTAAAAGTCTTACTTTTTCTCCTGTTTCAATTTCTATTGTATCACCATCGATAACATTAATAACAAAGGCTATTTGTTTTTCCTTATTAAATGTAAAAAATATAACTATACTTAAAATAGAAATAAAAATAATTAATAAAATAATACGCTCTCTTGTAAATTTCAAAAAATCAAACCTCAGCTGCAACTGATATCCAAAACATTCCTGCAACCAAAATTAATACAAAAGCAATTATATATGCTATTGATACTGATAATAAATCTGTTCCTAATTCAGAAGGATTTATATTTCCTGCTATTAAAATTCCTAAAAAAAGACATATTCCACCAATTATCCAAAAACTTATTTCTTTTGCTGTTACCATAAAAATATTTTAATGTATTTAATATTTAAAACTTTCTAAATTTTCATAACAGAATTTTTTTAAAAATTTCAATTGTATCAACTGGCTCATATTTTAAATCTTTAATGGTTTTTTGTATGTTATAATTTCTATCTTCAAAAAATGCAGAAATTGTTTCTTGGGTTATTGGAGGTTCTATATTAATAAAATTACTTAAATTCTTTATTAGAGCAAATATTTTTTTAATAAGCTCTATATCCTTTTTTGTAAAATAAATGATTTTATATTTATCTTTTAATGTATTAGCAAGATTTTGAAATAAAAATGAATTTTTATCTGCTACATAATATATCTCAGAGTTTCCATGAAATATTGAGAGATATATTGCTTCTACTACTTTTTTAAGATAAACCAAATGAAGGTTTAAATCTTTAATTATAGGTAAAATTTTAAATTTTTTTATAAGTTTAAGTCTATTTTCATCATATACTGGTGCAATCCTTAATATTGGTATTTTAATGTTTTTTTGAAAATCAAAGGCTATTTTTTCTGCTTCTTTTTTACTCTTGGAATATAATGTTTCTGTTTTTTCTGTTACTGCAACAGAACTAATATAAATAACTCTTTCAATTCCTTCCTCTTCAGCAACCTTTAAAATATTATAAGTACCATTAACATTTATATTTTTTATTTTTTTGTAGTCTCCACTATATTTTTTTAATGCTGCTAAATGAATTACAACATCAGAATTTTTTATTGTTTTTTTAATGTGTGATGTATTAGTAATATCATAACCTAAGGATTTTGAAAACATTATAACTTTATGACCTTTATTATTAAGATATTTTACAACTTCTTTTCCTATATAACCTGTTGCTCCAGTAACAAAAACCCTCATAAAAATCTCTTTGGTGGGCCCAACGGGATTCTCTGCAACTTCTTCGAAGCTTCTTTTTCAAAAAAAGAAGCTTCAGCAAGAAAAACTGTCTTTCTTGATGCAACTTCTTTTTTAAAGAAGTTGCAAAGAAGGTTCTTCTTTGAACCCGCGACCTTCCGCTTAAGAGGCGGTTGCTCTACCAGACTGAGCTATGGACCCTTAAAAAATAAAGAGAATCAAAAATTTTTAAAATCTTCTTTATTTTTTTCTATTTCCCTTTCCTAAAATTTCTTTCCAAGCCCATCTAAAAGAACGTAATCTTTTATTTGGATAACCGCATGCAGCACATTTCTTTTTTTGAATGTGATACGAATTTCTTCCACATCTTCTACATCTTATATGAGTTATTTTATTGTGTTTACCAAAACTTGGAGTTCCCTTAGTCAATTATAACACCGTTCCTATAAAATTGGAGCAATATAAATTATTGTATCTCCTCGAACAAGCATACTTCCAAATTTTACTACTTTATCATCTTTTCTTTCTTCTCCTTCTTCTATCCAAATATTTAAATGTAAGTCAAATGCTTGTAAAATTCCTGTAACTTCAACTCCATTTTTTAATTTTATAAATATTCTTTTTCCCTTTGATTTTTCTAAAATATCTATTGGTCTTGGCATTTTATCACAAAATTTATAGTAATTGGAATATATTTAAATCTATAGGAATCTTTAAAAAGATTACAAAATTACATATAAAATATGTCTGAAAAGAAAATTGTTATTGAAAATAAAGATGAATATACAAGATTTGAGAAAACAAGAATAATTGGTGCAAGGGCACATCAAATTGCAGCAGGGGCTCCTATATTTATTAAAACAAATGAAACAGATCCAATTAAAATAGCACAAGCTGAATTTGAAGCGGGAGTAATTCCCATTGTTGTAAGAAGAAAATTACCAGCAAAAAAAGAATAACTAATTTTTTCTCTTATATTTTTCATATTTTAATTCTTTTTCTAAAGAAAACTTAGGTGGGTGTGGAGTTATTGTTTTTTCTTTACAAATATTACAATATTCCATTAAAGTATATTTACCGCACTTTTTACATTTTTTTATACTAAGCATTATTCAACACGCTCAAATTTTGCTTCCCCGCCACTTTTTATTACTTTATTAACAATTTCTTCAGCAACTGATAATAATTTTCTTTCACCTATTTTTTTGTTTTTTGTTTTAATTGAAATAAGATAGTATGGTGCAGAAATATATTTTATTTCTACTTCATTAGATACTTCTGATAAAATTTGTTTTATTTTTTCTATTCCATCTGGAGCTATAAAAGAAATTGACAGCTTTCCTTTTAATTCTATTTCTCTTTTTTCCATAAATTTCTTAGAAATTTCTATTATTTTGTTTAAATATTTATCTTCTATTATTTTTTTCCTCTTTAAAAGTTCTGGATTTTCAAATATAATTTGAAATCCCTTAAACATTTCACCAAAATTTTCTTCTAGCTTTATTCCTATTTCTTTATATGCATCTTCTGGCTGCATTTTTAATTCTTTTGCAATTTCTATAAGAATTTTTTGTGCTTTTTGTTCTCGTTTATATGCTTTCATTTTTTCTTGTGCTTCGTGTTCAGAAACTCTTTTTATACTTAAATTTATGTTATTATCTTGATCTATAGATAAAACTCTTGCAATAATTTTTTGTTTTTCCTTTAAAATTGTTTTAATGTCTTTTACCCACTTTCTAGAAACTTCAGAAATATGAATCATTCCAGTTTTCCCTGGATACTCATCTAATTCAACAATTACAGAAAATGGATTTATTTTTATTACTGTGCCTACAACAACTTCGAAAACTTGAGGTAATTCTTTTTTCTTTATCATGATTAAAATATATGTAGAAATAGTTTTTAATATTATCTTATTCAAAAGTTTTCAATACTTTAGCTTTTATTTTTGCCTTTCCACCAAAATTTTCTGCTAATTCTGCACCACAAACTAAACAAAAAACTTTCATAGCTGGTTTATTGAAAATAATTTGTTCATTTTTGCATTTACTACAAATAACTTTTAAAAATTTAGATTTTGGCTGTAAAATAGTTCGCATAACTATTCCTTCTTTAATTCAAATTTTTTAATTCTAAAACCTTTTCCAATTGTTAATTCTTTTCCACATTCTTTACATTTATATCTTAAATCTAATTTTTTTGTTGGCTTTGCTCTCTCTTTTGGATTTGGTCTAGGAAAGCTTCCAAATCCTTTCATTTTTCTTTTAAATCTTCTTTGTCCACTAGCTAAAGTTCTTTTTTTCTTTCCACCACTAACTTTTTTAACTTCAACTTCTGTATGTTTTTTACAAATTGGACAATATCTTCTTTGAATTTTTGGAATATTCATAATTATTTTAACTGAATGTAATATATTTAAATTTAATTTTTATGGTTCAGTTCTTTCAATTGTTCTAGGAAATGCTATTGCATCTTTAATAGTTGGTACGCCTGTAAACCACATTACAACTCTATCTACTCCTAAACCAAAACCAGCATGAGGTACACTACCATATCTTCTTAAATCAAAATACCATTCATAATTTCTAGGATCATCTTTTTGTTCTATTAAAGCTTTTTTCATTTCATCAATATTTAAATCTCTTTCTGAACCACCAATAATTTCAAAACCAACTTCTGGAGCTAATATATCTAAACATCTTGCCAATTCTGGATTTTTTTGATCTCTTGGTTTATAAAATGCCATTACTTTTTTCGGATAATGTGTTACAATTACTGGTTTATTAAAATGTGCTGTTATTTGTTTTTCCTCTATAGACCTTAAATCTTTTCCAAATTTTACTTCTATCCCATCTCTTTTAAGAATCTCTAATGCTTCTGTATATGTAATTCTTGGAAATGGTGGTACAATATTTTCTAGTATTTTATAATCTCTTCCAAGCTCTTTTAATTCTTTTTTATTGTTTTCAAGTACAGACTGAGCTAAATATGAGACTAAATTTTCACAAAGTTTTGCTAAACCATCTAAATCCATCCAAGCAGCCTCTGCTTCACAATGCCAGTATTCTGTTAAATGTCTTGCTGTTTTTGATTTTTCTGCACGAAAAGATGGTCCTAAAGTATATACCTTTTCTAATCCGTAAATTAAAGCCTCAAGATAAAATTGTGCTGTTTGAGAAAGTCTTAATTTTTCTTTGCCAAAATAGTCAACTTCAAACATTTCCAAACCAGACTCTGAAGTTTTTACAAAAAATGGTGCTTGTACATAATAGTATCCTTCCTTTTTAAAAAATTCATGAATTGCATTAAAAATTGTAGATCTTATTTTCAAAACATTTATCATTTTCCAACTTCTTACCCAAAGATGTCTAACATCTAAAAGAAATTCTTCACTTATATCTTTAGAAATTGGAAAATTTTGAGATTGTCCGATTATTTGTAATTTTTCAACTTCAATTTCTCTTCCTCCGGGTGCTCGATTGTCTTTTCTTACAAAACCATAAACATATAAACTTGTTTCAATACCCATTTTGTCTGCAATATTAAAAAAATCTTTATTCTTTTTTACAACACACTGAATACGTTCAGAACTATCTCTTAAAATAAAAAATATATTTTCTTTTGAAGATCTGTGTCTATATACCCAACCTCTTACCCAAACATTTTTTTCATCATATTTTCCATCAAGAATATCTGAAATTTTAATAAATTCTTCCATTTAATCACCTGTATTTAATATTTTTGCTAAATTTCTTTTTGAAAGCATTTCAGCTATTTCAATTGGAAGATTAATTCTTTCATTGCATGAATATGGCCCGTACTCTTTTTCGTCAGGACCCAAAAATCTTGGTATATCTTGTATAATTAAAACTTCACAGTTGTTTTCTAATCTTTTTTCTTCTTTTATTTCAAGAATTTTATTTTTTGCTTCAGAAATTTTTTCTTCAACTATAGTTGTATAATCAAAAATCCTTCCTCGAATTTGATCTTTATAATTTTTCATAAGAAGTATAAGCTCGTCGAAAAATTTTTGCTCTTCTTCCGTCATATTTTTTAATGGTAATTCACCTCTAATTGTTCTAAGAGCACCTAATACAATTTTTTTCATTCTTCTATTTATAATATCCTCTAAAAGAAGTTTTGCATTTTTTACTTCTATTATAGATTCCGGATTTTTAGAATTCTGTTTTTGATTAAACCATAAAGAAACTGATTTATAAAAATCATTAGGAAGTTTTGATAAAGTTCCTTTTTCATCTTCTTTTTTTTCTTCTCTGTTAATCATTCTTATATATTCATAGGTTATTATTTCAGTCATTTTTATCACTTATTTTTATTCTTTTTAATAGATTTATTATTTTTCATTTCTTTTAAATAAAGTGAAATTGCATAGTTTACCGGATTTTTTTTACAATTTTCATTTTTTTGACATATTCCTATTGATTTATAATATAAATCAGAATCGCAATTTGCTGGCATTAAAACTCTTGATTGTCTTGCATGCCATTTAATTTGAGTTGTTATATATCTTTCTGAAAGTTTTTGTGTGTTTTTCGAATTCCATTCTAAAAGAATTTTTTCAATATCCTGAATATTCCAACCAACATTTTGTAAAAATGTTATAATTGTAAAAATAGATCTTTTTTTACCATCTGAAAGACCCTTTAAAATATTTTTTATACAAGGTGGAAAATATTTTTCTGGTATTTTAAATCCTATTTTTATATTTTTTTTCTTTTCTTCTATCTTTTGTGGTTTAAAAAATCCAGTTTCAGCAGCCCATTTAAATGCTGCATCAATAAGATCATTTGCTTCATCTTTTTTATTAATAAGAAAATCAGCATATATTTTTGGTTTTTTAAAATCAGCCCATTCTATATTAAAGTTTTTTATATCTGATATTTTTATTGGAATTGAAATTTTCCATGTTTTTTCATTAAATGAGTAAGGCATTCTAAACAAATGCCTTACTCCCCAATTTTTTTCTATTTCAACAAATTCATAAGGTGATAATTCTTTTAAAGATGGTATAAGATTTATTAAAGAGCTATAGCCGCCTTCTAATGCAACAAGTCTTTCAAGTAAGCGATCTTTAATTTTTTCACTTATAAAAGAAGAAATTAATCTTGGGAGATTTGGATAAAATTCTGAAATTGATTTACCATTTATTTTTTCTGGAAATGCGTTAGAAGCTATTGCAATATGAAAACCCCTTCTTCCACTAAACTTAATAGTTGGAGATATTGAATACTGTTTAAGAAACTCGCATACTTCAATTGCACATTCTTTAGAATGTTCTAATTTAACTTTAGAATCAATATCTATTATCAAATCAAACCCACAACGAAGTTTATTTAATTCTAATTCATTTGACGTTATACTCATTGGTTGTGACCAATGCTCAACAGAACAATGGAATGCAACTGCTCCTTTCTCTACTCTTTCAACAATATCTCTAGAGTATAATAAAATATCTGGTCTTTTTAAATAAATACCATCTGATGTTACAGAAACAACTTCTCTATTTTTTGAAAAAGAAAGAATTTTTTCTTGAATAATCTTATTTGAATAGTAATTTAGAATTTCTTCTTTAGATAAGCTTTCTACCATATACGTAAAATATCTGTAAAATTTAAAAAGATTGAAATATCTTGAAATACTATGAAAAGAGAAGATATTTTAAAGGAAGAGGTAAAAGATTATAGAGTTTTAGAAATAAAAAATGTTTCAGAAATTTCAAAAAAAATGTTAGAATCTGGGGGTTTTACTGCAAAATCCTTTGGTAAAGCTGTTGATATTTTAACAGATATGTTTAAATCAGATTGTATAAAATTTCTTTCTTTTCCTGGTTGTATAGTTTCTACAGGACTGCGTGGAGTAATTGCAGAATTAATAGAAAATGGGTTTGTAGATGTTATTATTACTACATGTGGAACATTAGATCATGATCTTGCTAGAGCATGGGGAGGAAAATATTGGCATGGAAGTTTTGAATATGATGATGCTTCCTTAAAGGATATTGAAATTAACAGATTAGGAAATATACTTGTTCCAAATGAAAGTTACGGAATTATTATAGAAGAAAAAATGAAAGAAATTTTAACAAAAATTTTTAAGGAAAAAAATATTTGGTCTGGTTTTGAATTAATACAAAAAATTGGAGAAACTCTTAATGATAAAAATTCAATATTATATCAGTGTGCAAAAAGAAAAATACCTATTTTTGTACCAGGAATAACGGATGGAGCGTTTGGTACTAATCTTGTTTGGTTTTCTCAAGAAAATGACTTTAAATTAGATCTTTTGGAAGATGAAAAGGAACTTGCAAAAATTTCATTTACAAAGAAAAAAACTGGAGCATTAATGATAGGTGGAGGAATTTCCAAGCATCATACTATATGGTGGAATCAATTTAAAGGTGGTCTTGATTTTGCTGTTTACATAACTACGGCAACTCAATACGATGGCTCTTTAAGTGGAGCAAGACTTGAAGAAGCTATAAGTTGGGGTAAAATTTCAAAAAATGCAAAATATACAACAATAGATGGAGATGCAACATTAATTCTTCCATTTTTATTAAAAGCTGTTTATGAAAGAATATTATAATTTTATTCTTCGCTTACACGCGGAGCCAATATAAACGATAAATGTATGTTTGGATTAGAGAATTCTAATTTTATAGGATAATCTGTTCCAAAACTTATTTTTGCTATTTCTGAAAGTTTAGATGCTTTAATTATTTTTTTCAAATAGTCTAATGGGTATCTTGATTTTACTGTTTCTCTAATATTATTTATAGTTAAATTCTCTCCTGCATTTACTTTTATTTCAACTTTACTTCCATCGCCTTCTGCTTTTAATATGAATTTATCCTTTTGTAATTCAAATAACATAGAATCAGCTATTATATCACCATCCGAAATACCTTGTTCAAGTATTTCTGATTTTATATCTGCAGTAGAAGGAAATTCTAATCCAGTTATTTGACTTGTTTCTTCAGAAGAAATATCTAATATGGGTATTGCAAATGTTCTTGTTGACTTTCCTTCTGAATAAAGTTCTAATCTTTGTTCTTCTTCATTAAACTTTAAAGTAAGAATATCTGAAGGATCTATCCTTTTCAAAATTGTAAGAAAGTTAATTATATTTAATCCTATATCTAAATCACCAGAATAGTTATATTCTGCAAACGCATTAGAAAATATTTTAAAATCAACAAGAGTAACCATAGCTCTATCTGTTGCAGTTAATTCTATACCACTGCTTCTAATTTTTAAAACACCCTCATCTATTAATTGAGCGATTGTTTCTATAGAATCACGAAATGCTTTAATATCAGTTAACTTTGCTGAAAACATACAACCACCTCTATTTAATTTTAATTAATAAAATATTTAAATTCAAAATTTTATTGTATTTTCTCTTATTTTTCTATTCAATTCAATATCAAAATTATTTATTTCTTGTACACAACAACCAAAGCATTTTTCTCCTATAACATCTGCAATTACTTTAACTCTTTGCCCAGAATTTATGTATGATAATTTATCTTCTGAATCAAATAATACTTCAACTATTCCAGTACCATCATCTAAAAAAAATGAACTTTTATTTAAATTAACTATTGTTCCTAAAAGTCTCACTCTTCCATTTTTTGGTAATTCAGAAATTTTAGAATCATTAAAATGGGCTGTTTTTTTAATAAATGGCATATTAAATTTTTATATTAATGAAATTAATAAAGATTTTGTTTTATAAAAAATTTTAAATATCCTAAAAAAATAATTAAAAAATATGTTTGGAAAAATTGAATCAATAATAAAAGAAAAAAATTTGAAATTATCTGATTGTGATTATCATACAATGAGAAGCTTAGAGAACGGCGGAAAAATTAGAGCTTTGGTTTTAAAGGGTGAAAAAATAGCTCATGTTGAATATATTTGTCCAAATTGTAAAAATTATGAATATAAAACAATAGAGTGGAAACAAGTTTCTAAAGGTGCAAAATATAGATTTACTGTAGATTGTGGAAAATGTGGTTTTAAAATTAAAGTTGAAAAGCTGAAAAAATAGATTAAGTAGATATTAGATTCCTATTTTACATTTTTAACTTCAGTAAATACTAATTCTCTGTCTTTTGTTTTTGAAATAATATCGAATTTTAGGACCTATTGAAATGAAGTTTTCTTTGTTTCACATATCTATTATTATTTTTCCGTTCAGATTAAATATTCTTTTACATTCCATAATGTTTTATATTCTTCTAAACTTTTGAAAAATTCTTCTTTATTTTCAGCTAAAGCACTTACTATTAAATTATAAAACAAATAATCACGATATTTTTTGTATTTCTCTTTTTGAGCTTTAGTTAATTTTTTCTTATCTAAAGGAAAATGTAAAAGAAAGAATATACCTCCATCATCAAATACTTCTTTCTTAAGTGCAGGGGCATTTTTTACTTCTTGAGGTAAAATTTCTAAAAATTTTGGACCGAAAATGTAAAACGGTGAATTAAATGCTGCTATTATCCAACCATCAATTACTTTATTGAAATCTGTTTCTTTGGGTAATCTTTTATGTTTTAAAATAAAATCCCAAACAGTTATTGCACTTGTTGCATCTTCATCTTCTAAAATACTATAAATAGAATAAACTAATGAAGGACGAACAAGTAAATATAAATCTTTAACAAAATTAATAATTAATTTTTGATTTTTAATTGATTTAATCTCTCCATCTGTGGAGAAAGCTATCATGTCCCATTCTATTTTTTTTCTGTCTTTATTTACATCTTTAGGGAAAAAAGAAATACCAACCAAACTGCTAAATACTTTAAAATCTAAATATAAATTAAATAAATCTCTTTTTTTACATCTTTCGCTCCAACGTTTTATTGCTTCATCTAATGTGTAATCAACATAATCAAGATTTTCATTTTCATATTTAGTTAAAAACTTTCCATTATATTTTTTAATAATCAAATCAGCTACTTTTTTAAGTACTTCTTCTGTTATTGGTATTGTTTGTTCGAAACATACAACTAAACGTTTTTCTTTTGAAATTGACATATTCAATCAACCTTATCTATTACTATTATATCAATATTATATATTGATTTAAATTCTTCTAATTTATTTAAAATAGTTTTTGGTATTTTTTCATGTGATATAAATCTATATTTAATTTTTTGATTAATTTCAATGTTTTTAAGAAAAATAAGATGTGATTTTATTTGTTTTATTATTTCTTTGAAATCTTTAGTTTCGGAATTTTCATAAATTTTTTCCCAATTTACATTTTTAACTTCAGTAAATACTAATTCTCCATCTTTTGTTTCTGAAATAATATCGAATTCTATGTTTTCTGTTTCTTTTTCTCTAATTCTTTTAATCTCTTTAATAGCATTTTCATTTATTTTAATATTTTTA
>JAHLMR010000008.1 GCA_018920255.1 Candidatus Aenigmatarchaeota archaeon
TCTTTCTACTGTTTTTGCTGTTAATTTAATCTCAAATAGTTCTGATGTTTTATTTTCTAAATAAAATTCAAATCCAGAATCACCTTCTGTTGTATTATTTATAAATAACTCGTTTTTATTTTCCCAATTAGAAATTATTTTAAATGATAAAGGAAAATCTCCTGTATTTGTAATATTTAAAATTCCTAAAGTAATATTTGTATTAAATTGTCCTGAAGATATGCCAAATGTTTCTGGTGTTATTTCCCAAGTATAATCCCAGAAAACTGAAACATTTATAATATCACTTATATTTGTATTTCCTAATGTGTCGCTTGAAAAAATTCTATATTGCCAAATTCCTTCTGATATTGGTGTAAATTTTGCTTTATATATAAAATTAAATGTTGTATTTGAATCTCTTATCATTGTTATATTTTGCCATTCTCCAAATAAGTTTCTGTATTGAAGAATTGCTTTATCTATATCTGTATATTCTGTAAAATTAACTATTACTTCTATTTCTGAATTAGGATCTATATCTGCTTGATTATTTGGGAAATTTGTAATATTTGAAAAATATGGCGGTGTTGCATCATTTACATTAAATGTAATTATTGTTGAATTTGAGTTTCCAGCAATATCAAAAACAGTTATATTACAAGATATTTGTCCAGCCTCTAATAAATCTGATGATATAGTATAATTAATCCAAGATTCATTATATATGCCAGAAATTTTATATGTTGTAATATTGTTATAAGCGCTAGAATTAACTATAATCATTGCATAGTCAAATTGAAGATTATCTGTCCAGTATGAGGAACAAATAGCATCTGAAGTATCGTTTGTAGCATTATAAGATATGTTTGAATATTTCGGTGGCGCTGTATCAAATGTTTCTGATACACCTATTGATTTTAAAACAGGATTAGTTAAAATATTATAAATATTATCTACTTCTTCAATTGAAGTTGCATGTGGAATTATTGCTACCTTTGAATAAAAGTAATCTGAAGGTGTAACTGAAAGTGAAGACGAACAATCTTTTTTAGAAATAATTAAATAATTTAAATCATTAACAAAATCATATACAGGATCACAGATTTTAGTTTTTATGTCATTCAAAAAGATTATTCCAAAACTAATATTATTGGAATCATAAATACTGACCCAAGATAAATTATATAAATTTGAAATTGAGGAAATAGAGGTGTTTATAATATTTCCACTACTATTTCTATATGAAATAAAATTAAACATTTTATTTAAAAATAAATATTGATCTCTATAAATTTCCCAATTTGTTGTTGCTTTTGAACTTGTATTTGTTTCTAAAATAAAATAATTAATATGTGGATAAAATGTATATGTTAAATTAAATCTAGAAATATCTGTTTCTCCATATGTATTATAGAAAATAAAAAAACTTGTATTAATTAGTGAAGAATTATTCGTTCCTGGATTTATATTTGAAATTTGATAAACTGAAGATGGTGTCATAATCCATGGAGATTTTTGTATGAATTCTAAGTTGCTTTTTAAAAATCTATTATTTAGTTTTTGATAAATGTTATCTATAGCTCCTCCCCTTGAAAAATTTAAAAATATTTTATAAAGAGAATTTTCTATTGTATTTGAACTTGAGTTATAAAACAAGTCTGTATTAAATTCAAATTGTAGTGGTGCTCTTGAATAATAAATATAAAATGTTTTATTTGTATTATTTGGAATTGTTATTTGCCAAATCAAATTTGCGTTGCTTACATAGTTGTTATTTAAAGTTAAATTATAAATTTCATGTGGAACTGTTAAATAAGAACTACCATTATAATATGCTACTCTTATTGAATCTTTATCTGCTAAATAATTAAAATTTATATTAATATCAATTGGTTCAAAAATTCTTTCATAACCATTAATTTCTGAAATATTTACTTGTATTCTAAATGGGAAGTTATTTCCATAAGAATCTTTTGTTTCTGACTGCCACGGATCTGAGACATAAAAAAGATATTTAATTGTTTTATTTACACCACCACTAGAAATAATTAAATTATACCATCCAGAAATACTTGTATTAAATGAATAATTCCATATATCTATTCCATTTTCAGAAATCATATTCTCAGAATTTACAAAAATATCCTCTGATTCATTTGTTATTGTTATCAATGGTGTTTGTACTGAGTTAATTTTTGCTTTTATTTTTATTGTTTGATTTGTAAAAAAATATGATTCTGGATTATTATTTAAATCATATGTTTTTATCCAATAAAATGTAGAGGAAATTTCTTCTTTACCAAAACTAATTGAAGGTTCTACAGGTGAATATTTACGAACTCTAAACCAGTCAACGAATAAAGTTGTAATAGCACTCCAAACACCTGGACCAACATAACCAGATTGTGTAACACCAAAATTATTAGATGTTATATATTTATTTTCACCATTATCATATCTATAATAATATCCGTAAACAAATGCTCCATTTGCTTTTACTTGCATAAAGTACCATTTATTTATTGTTAGTGAAGATACTAGAGTAGTTTGATTTCTATATGAACCATCATAAAAATAAAAATCATTTAGACTTCCACCTCTTAAAGTAAATTCTGAATTACTTCCAGAAACAGATTGTCTAAAATAAATCATTAAATGAGGTGTAGCGGTAGTATATACATATTTTACTTTTTGTTCTATTGTACAATTTTGACAGGTATATGTTTTTGATAAAGCTCTATAAGGAGCAGTATTACCAGTTACTGTAAGATTTAATACACCATTACTTTCGTTATATGTTCCAGGACCCTGTACAGGAGTTGACCATTTTGTTGTATTGTAAATGCCATCATCAAAATCATCAAAAAATTCAAAGACAGCATCACCATTACTTTCATTTGACACAGGGGTTAAATTTCCATAATAAACATAAATTTTTTCATAGCTATTAGCAGAAATAAATGGAACTTTTATCCAAATATATGCCCATTGTGAGTTTACTTTATCTTCAATCCAATAAGGAATTTGAATTTCAGAACCATCTGAAGAATTATACCATGTAAATCTTATATCTGAAAAATCAGGCTGCATTTTTGAATTATAAGTTAAATTTACTGCTACTTGAAAATCTGTTAAATTATTTGAATTTTGGGTATTGTCTATAAAAACTTCTTTTCTGTATAAGAAATATTTTAAATCTTTAACAGTAAATAAAATGCTTTTATAAAACTGAAAATTATTTGTCGAATCATTTACAAATATTGTTAAGTTATAGCTACTTAAATTATATTCTCTATAAAAAATAATATTTGTATTATTTTCATATGTTTCATTTAAGTATATTAAATTATTATTTTCATAAATTTTTATATCATATATTGCACTTTTTCCATAAATTGTAAAATTTATTGGAATTTTATTTTCTTGATTCCAGTTAAAAGTATAAATTTTTTCTTCTGGGGAATAAATATCAATATTAAAATACTTATTTTGTATTTGTTTAAAGGAAAGTGAAGGTTCTACAAGTGAATATTTACGAACTCTTACCCAATGTAAAAATACTGTATCACTACCGCCATTTCTAATTGTAATATTATTTGTAGGAGAATACATGTTATAAGTAGTTGGTTGTCTAGTATAATTAATATAATAACTTGCAATAGAACCATCATTTAAAATTCCAAAAATTTGATATGTTCCAGCAAAAATATTAGTTGAAGATGTATAGTACGAACCACTGCTTTGTCTTCCATATGAATAATAATTGTT
Source organism: Candidatus Aenigmatarchaeota archaeon (assembly GCA_018920255.1). GTDB lineage: Archaea > Aenigmatarchaeota > Aenigmatarchaeia > Aenigmatarchaeales > JAHLMR01 > JAHLMR01. The sequence continues at coordinate 3,751 of JAHLMR010000008.1, forward strand.
GTTATAAAGAGTAAACCAGCTGTTTGTAGAACTACTTGTACTACTTCTCCAACCAAAAAAATCTGCCCATGCATATGTTTGTGATTGTTTTGTCGCAAACCCATATCCTTCAAGTATAGATGAATTAAAAATATTCAATGAACGAAGTTCTATACAGCAAGATCCTGTAATATTTAAGCTATTGTTTATTGTAAGAGTTCCTCCTGAACCAATAGTTGTCCATTTTGAAGTGTTTAAACTTGTACCATTAAAATTTTCATAAAAACTAAAAACAAAAGCACCAGTATCATATAATCCATAAGGTGTTGTAAGTTTGGGGTTTATTCCGGAATATATTCCATCAAAATTAACATAGCTTAAATTTCCATAATAAACATAAATTTTTTCATAGCTATTAGCAGAAATAAATGGAACTTTTATCCAAATATATGCCCATTGTGAGTTTACTTTATCTTCAATCCAATAAGGAATTTGAATTTCAGAACCATCTGAAGAATTATACCATGTAAATCTTATATCTGAAAAATCAGGCTGCATTTTTGAATTATAAGTTAAATTTACTGCTACTTGAAAATCTGTTAAATTATTTGAGTTTTGGGTATTGTTTATAGAAACCTCTTGTCTGTATAACCAATTCCCATCCCACCAAGCATAAGATGATAAACTAACTAACAATAAAAATATAAATGATATTGCTAATATTTTCATAATAGTTAAATAAATTTTCTCTATTTATAAAATTTTATAAATCTAAGAATTATAATTAATTTATGCCAATAAAATATGCTTGGGGAGCAAGAAAGTCTCAATGGAAATATAGTAGAGAAAAAAAGAAAAAGAAAAAATTTAGTATTAAGTAATTTTTATATTTTTAATATACCTTTAATAATGGAAGATAAGAGAAAATAAATGCCAAAGAAATCAAAAATAAATATTATTATAAATCCGATAAATCCTATTATTGCTGCTTCTTTCCAATGTAATGGAAAGAAAAATTTTATGAGCCCTATCCAAACTAATAAAGAAATAATATAATAAACATATGGTATAGGAAAAACTGCTGAGAACATTCCTAAAATTCCCAAAGTTGTTAAAATGTTAATAATTAACGAGACTAAAAAGGATTGTGTAATTGAAGGTTTTCTATTGATTATTTTCATTCCAATTATTAATGCTATCATAGTAATTAATGATAAAATAATAAGAGATGTCCAATATCCTAATGTTAAAATTTCCTCGAACATAATTATCTTATTTGTTTTTCTAATTTATATGCTTTTATCATTTCTTTAATTCCTTCTTCAATTGATACTCTTGGTATATAACCTAAAATATTTTTTGCTTTTTCTATGGAATAAATTCTTTCTCTTGTAAGAGTTTCTAAAAATGCTTTACTAAATTTTGCAGATTTTCCAGAAATAGATGAATAAAATTCTGAAAATAAAGCAAATAAATATGCTTTCCAATAAGGGATTTTTTTTATTTCTTTTATGTTTAAATAGTCTATTATTAATTTATATAACTCATTAAATTTAATTGGCTCTAAATCTGCTATATTAAATATTTCATTGTTTATATTTTGTTTTATTCCTGAAAGATATAATGCTAATGCACAGTTTTTAACTCCTAAAAGATGTGTTTTTTTATTACCATCTCCAATAATTCCTATTTTTCCTTTTTCAATTTCTTCTAAAAGTTTATAAAAAATTTTACTTTTGGGGCCATAAACAGGTGCAGCACGTAAAATAACTGTTTCAATTTCATTTGAATAATTCTTTAAAATTTTTTCTGTTTCTAATTTCGTTAAAGCATAATAATTTTTCGGATTAGTTGGGTGATTTTCATCAATAGGAAAATATTTAGGATTTCCATATACACTTACACTACTCACATATACTATTCTTTTCACTCCTGAACTTATTGCAGATTTAATAATATTTTCAGTTGCTTTACATTGAAGATAAAATAAATCTTTATATGGTAAAGAATATGCTAATTGTGTCATTGGAAATGCTAAATGGTAAACAACATCTATATCTTTCATTGCTGGTAAAAGTGTTGAAGGCTCATTTATGTCACCTTTAAAGAATTCTATATTTTTTTGAGAAATTGGAGTTTCATGAATTAAAGCTTTAACTTCTAATTTATTTTCTAAAAGAAATTCAATTAATGCATTTCCTATACAACCAGATGCTCCTATTACAAGAAATTTCATAAAAATTCACAAAATTATGTTTTTTGTTTTACAATAAACTTCTTTTCATTTTTTCTTTTCAACCATTGCTGGAATTTTAAAAATCTATCTATTTTTATAGAAGGTAATAGTGGTTTTGTTTCTGGTTTTTTCTTTTTTATTCTATCTTTTGCTGCAGTTTTTACAGATTTAACCATATTTTTTATTTTTTCTTCAAGCTTTTTAGGATCATTTTCAAGCATTTCAAATGCTGTACCTATTTGAACACCGTCTGCCCCTGCTTTTATTATATTATAAGCTTGTTCTGATGTTCTACAGCCACCACCATAAAAATACGGGATAGAAATCATTGATTTTACAGCTGAAATTAATTGTGGTGGCGCTGGTTCAGGAGCACCGCTTCCACTATCTGTAACAACTAATCTTGCACCCATATATTCTCCAGCTAAAGCTGTTGCTGCTGCTAAATCTCCTCTATCTCTTGGTATCATATTTGCGTTTGAAATCCAACCAACAGCTCTTCCTGGCTCTAAAACTATATATGCTGTAGGTATTGGTTCTATTCCCATTCTTTTTATTACAGGTGCTCCTTGAATTTGTACTGTTGACATCCAATAAACTTCTCTAGAATTTAAAACATACATAAAATATGTTGCATCTGCAAAAGGAGTTATAGTTCCAACGTTTCCTGGAAACAATACAATTGGAATATTAACTTTCTCTCTTATCATTTTAGTTGTTTTATCTAATATAAGACCTTGGGCTCCTATTGATCCTCCAACAAGAATTAAATCTGCTCCTGCATTACATGATAATTCAGCAATTTTTGCTCCTGCATCGAATGGTTGCTTATCTGGATCTATCAATGAAAGAAGTAAAGCCCCTTCTCTTTCTATTTTATCATAAATATATTTTTCTACTTTACCTGGTTTCATAAACATTTCCTTTAAAGTTAATATATTTAAACTTATCTTATTCTAATATAAATGGTTCTGAAACCTTTAATGCTATAATATATTTTTGTAATAATTGTAATTTGTTTTCAATTTCTGCTATTTTATTTTTAATATCTTGAGTTTTCTCGTAAGCATCTGTTGCAATATTTGCAGTACGATTTGAAAATTCATTTAAACCTTCCAGAATATTATTTAAATTTTTAATTCTTTCCTGAAACTCAATAAGAGATGCTTGTACGTTACTTATAAATGTATTTTGTCTATCGCTTAAAAGTGATACAATATTTTCTATCTTTTCTTTATCTAGTCCTTTTTCTTGCTTTAAAATTGCAATTTCTTCTTTTAATTTTCTTATTTCTTTAATATTTTCTTTTAATTCTTCTAAGGATAATTCTTTTATTAGACTTTCAAGCATTTCTATTTTTTTAGACAATTCAATATAAATAGAATCTAATCTATGCTCAACTTTTTTAAAATCTTCCTCAGATATAGATTCTTTTGGAATCTTACTTTCTATAACACTTTCTTTACCTTCTAATTTTTCTATTCTGGTTTCTAACAATAAAAATTTTTTTTCTATTTCAAACATTTTTTCTTTAAACTTTTCTTCAAATTGCTGAACTTCCATAAAAAGAATTATTTTAAGCTTAAATTTAAATCTTTATTTTCATATATTAAAATCAGATGTTAAAACTTCTCTAATTTTTCTTGAGATTTTCTTACCTATCCCTTCTGTTTCAGACAATTGCTTTTCATCTGCAGTAAAAATTTTTTCTGGTGTACCAAACTTTTTAAGTAATGCTTCAGCACGTTTTTTATCTATAAAAGGAAGGCCTGAAATTAAAAATATTTGAGCATCTTTTAAATTATCTATTTTCTTATTTACTCTTATTTTTAAATCAAAATTTCTTTTATTTTCTTGCTCTCTTTTTGCTATCCAATAAAGAAGTCCTGCTGTTTCAGATGGGTTTGATGTATGTAATATTGGTACTTGAAAATCTATTGCAATGCTTGCAAGTGCACCTCTTATAGAATTAGAATTTATTTTTGGATTTGTATATAATCCATTTCCTTCAATTATTAAAATTGGTTTTTCAAAAGTTTTTTTAAGCTCTTCTATTTGTTTAAAAAGTCTATTATCTATAATACTTCTCCAAAAATCTTCTGTTGTTTTTCTTTCAACCCCAACTCTTTTACTTAAAATGAAATCACCAATAGAAAGTTGTCTTGGTATAACTACACATTCCCATTTTGAAAGCTCTGATACAGTTTTTGTACCAAATTCTCTATTATCAACAATTATTTTAACTGTCATTTTTACACCAAAGCATATAAAATATATAATATAAGGTTTCCAAAATAATACGTTATAATTATTGAGATTGGAAATACTGGCCCAAACCTCACACCATCTTTAATTTTAACATATTTTTTAAGTTTTTGTATTTTTTTAATATCAGTTTCTGTTAATCCCTTTATTCTCTTTGAAGATAAATTAAGAGATTTTATGTCTTCCCCCAAAACATCTCCAACTTTAAGATTTTTTGAATTTATTTTTTTAATAAAAATTTTTTCAATTCCATTTTTAGAAAACCAGTATATTCTTTTATTAAATAATTTTGCATAAATAATAACATATAAAATTGAATATACAGCACCAATGAAAAATAAGTTTATGAAAAAGTTTAATAAAAATAGTCCATATGGATTTGAAAATGTTGCCAAAAGCATTCCGTTTGCAACTAATAACTCTCCATCACCACCGCCCCATTGACCTGTAAAATACATTACTAATCCAAAAATTAATAAAAACGATCCAGCAAACAGGGTTATAAATAAATTTCCTTCAATGAATGATATTAATATTGATATACCTATCATAATCCAGCAAACAAAATCTGGTATATCACTTGTTTTTAAATCCCATATTCCTGCAATTAAACTTCCTAATAAAGCAATAGCTATTTTAAATACTTCTAACATAAAAATAAAATAGGAAAATAATTTTAATAAATTTAATTTACTTTAACAAATTTTACTTTTATTGTTCCGCCGCAAAATTTACATTTATTGTATTTATAGTCTTTTTCCCATGTATGATTACATTTTTGACATATTGCCTTTGCAACAAGCCAAGAGTTTGCGTTCCAACCCTTCATAAAATTACCTCTTTTAGTTTTAAAATTATAGAAAAGCTGATTTAAAAAGATTTGTTTTTAACTTAAATTTATTAATTAACAGTTAATCTAAAATTTTATTATTTTCTTTCCACTAAGAATATATCTTTCTTTTTTTACTTCTGTTGGAACCATAAGAAATTTATTCCCTTTTAGCGGAAATATAAAAAATTCTTCAATTTTTCCATTAGAATTTTTTAAAACTAATTTTATTTTATTCTCTTCACGTTTTCCTGTTTTAATATCTATATATTCATATCTTACATATTTTCCTGAATCAATTAAACTTCTTGCTTCTAATTTTCCTTTTTTAGTTTTTGTAAGTACTTTTTCTGGATATTCCATAATATTTAAGTTTATTAAATAAATAATAAAGATTATGGAAAGGGAACTTATTATAGTTGGCATTGATCCAGGAACAACCTTCGGAATTTCTATTGTTAATATTGATGGTAAAATAATATTTTCAGAAAGCATTAGAAATGCAGAAATTTCAGAAATTATTAAAAAAATTTCTGAATTTGGTAAACCTATTATAATTGCAACTGACAAGAAAAAAATACCAAAAGTAATTTATAGTATTGCTTCTAGTTTTGGTGCAAAAATTTGGTATCCTAAAGAAGATATTTCAATAAAAACAAAAACAAAAATAATAGAAGAAATAAATAAAAATAATATTTCTATTGATGATTTGCACATAAGAGATTCAATAGTTGCAGCAATTTCTGCTTATCGTTATTTAGCTACAATGCTTTCAAATATAGACAAAAACCTTATTGCATTGAATTTAGAAAAATATAGTAAAGAAGTTAAAAGGTTGATATTAGAAAAGAAAGCGAATAATATTGATGCTGCTTTAAAACTTATTTTTAGTTGTGAAAATCTTATTTTAAGACCAGAAAAATTAAATATGTTACAAAATGTATCAAAAAATTTTCAAGAAGAATCTGAGCTTTTAAGAAAAATAAAAATTCTTGAAAAAGATAATGAAAGTTTAAGAGAATATACTAAAACTCTTGAAAATAGAATAAGAGAATTAGAAAAGCAAAAAGAAGCTTTACTCAATGAAGAAAGAATAAAAAATGAAAATGCACGAAAAGAAATTTTAAAACAAAAAGAAATAAGAGCAAGGGATATTTTAATAAAACAACTTTTATATGAATTAAAAAGAAAAAAAGAAATAGTACAAAAGTTTGAAGAACAAAAAACAATTACTGAAGAGCTTAAAGATATTATAAATAATAATAGAATTCCTGTAATTTTAATAAATAATTTTAAAGCAGAAGAAATTCAAGAAATTAAAGAAAAATTTAATATTAATATATCTGATTTTGTTCTTATGTTTAAAAATTATGAACCATCTCTTTTTACAGCAAAATATCTTAGTAAAATTAAACCTAAAGCTGTTATAATAAATGAAATTGAAAAATCAGAATTATTAGAAAAATTTAACATTCCTCTTTTAAATAATTTAAAGATAAATAATGGAAAGTTTTTTTCTTGGATAGAAAAAACAGAATTTGAAACTGCTTTGTCAAATTTAAAGAAGAAAAAATTATTAAATATTATTGAAAAATATAAAGAAAAATTTTTATAAAACAAATAGATTTAAATATTTTAAATAAAATTAACTATTATAAAGTTAAAAAAAGTGAAAAATATGAAAGCTGTAATCAAAACCCAAAAATTTGTCAGTGAAGTAGATAATATTCTTCAAACACTTGGCTTAAGTGAATATGAAACAAAAGCATATAAATCATTATTAAAATATGGTGCTTTAAATGCTGGAAGGCTTGCAAAAATTGCAGAAATTCCTTTGCCGAGAATTTATGATGTTGCAATGAATCTTCAAAGAAAAGGACTTATAATGATAAGCAAATCTAGGCCAAGAATTTTTAAAATAATTCCTGTAAAAACTGCATTAAATAATTTTATGAAGTATGAAGAAGAGAATTTTATGAAAAGAATTAAAGCATTAGAAGAAAATATTAAAAATTATTCTGAAGTTTTAGAAAAGATAACAAAAGAAACAGGGGAAATAAATGAAGAAAAATGGTATGTATGGAGTATTGAAAAGAAAACAAATATTGCTAATTTGCTAAATGAACAGAAGAATTTAGCAAAACAAGAAATTAAAATATTTTCAGGAGATGCGTCATGGATAAGATGGAAAGATGTTTTATCTATTTTGAAAAATATAAAAAAACATGGAATTAGAATTCGTGTTCTTATAAATAATTCAAAAATAAATGAAGAAGTAGAAAAAAATGTTAAAAATATTAAAAAATTAGGTATTGAAATAAGAGAAGGATATAAAAGTAATATAAGAGGGCAAATTATTGATAATAAAATAGCATCAATTGTTTTTAAGAAAAAACAAATTAATGAACAAGTTCAAATTGGAAAAACTGGCACTGAAGAAGAATTTGAATATGAAATGCTTACATTTACAAATGAAAATATAGTAAATTTATTTTCTGAAAATTTTGAATTTTGGTGGGAAAGAGGGAAAGAAGTTTAAGTTTCTATTTTTTCTGCAATTTCTGCTATATGTTCTATATATTGTGGTAATCCTAAAATTAAATAAGTATTAGTTTTTGGGTCAATTAGAATATCATTTCTTCCTTTAACCTCTTCTGAAAACTTATTTAATGCATCTCTACCAATTTTTTCAAAAAGTATTTCTATATTTATTTTACACATATTATAAAACTTGTGATCTGGGTTTATTATACATCCTCGATATACACTTAATTCGGCTGGATGTGGAAAACCATCTGTTCTTCCTGGAGTTCCATCTTCTTTATTTCTTACTTTACTTTCCCAAACAATTGCATTATATTTTCCATCTTTTTTTTCAAATAACATTGCATGAAAATATGTACCTTCACATAAAATTTTTGCATTTGTATCCTTTAAAATTTCCTTTGCGTTTTTATAATTTTTCTCTAATTGATCTCCACCCTTTTTAACTCTAGAATCAAAAATCAAAACCATATTTTCAGTATTTTTAGCACATTCTTTATATGCTTTTGAAAAATTTTCATACTCTTTTTGAAAGTGCCCGCTAAATATATCAAAATCTCCACCTTTTATTATTACTGTTTTATTATTAGGATCATTTAATTCTTTTAAGGAAAACTCTATTATTTTATTTCTTGAATCTATGTGATTTCCAAAAATTTCGCAATATGGTTCTATATTTGTCCAAGAATTTTGTATTCTAGTTTGTATGAATTTTTTATATGGATCATTTGAAAAAGCTGTATTAATATAAGCACTCGCATATTCATTAATCTCTTCTTTTTTTCTTATTTCATCTATAGCTTCATTTAACATTTCTTCAAAATTTATTGCCATAAATATCACAATTTCTATACTATGAAATAGTAAAGAAAAGTATTTATATTTTTTATTTTTTATTACTACTTTAACTGAGATAAAAGTTTAAATATCTTTATAAATATAATATTAAATATGGAAAGAAGTAAAAAGGTTTTGTTTATTTCTCACTGTCTTTTAAATCAAAATACGCGTCCAATTGGTGCTGAAAAATCTCCTGGAATGATTAAAGATATTATACAACTTATATCAGAATCTGATGCTGGAGTTATACAAATGCCATGTCCACAAGTTGAATTTAATGGAGGTCTTTCTAGAAAATTAAAAGATAAATCAGCATACGATACAAAAACATATAGAACCGCATGTAAAAATTTAGCAAAGCAAATTTTAGAACAAATTGAAAAATATTTAGAAAAAGGATATAATGTTTTAGGTATTATTGGAGTTGAATTATCTTCTTCCTGTGCTGTTTATCAAATTACAAACGGATCTAAAATAGTTCCTGGAAAGGGAATTTTTATAGAAGAAATTGAAAATGAAATGAAAAAGAAAAAATTTCAAGTTCCAATAATAGGAGTTAATTTAAATAACATATATTCCTCTCTTGAGAAAATTCAAGCATTATTAAAATACATATAAGGGTGAAAATAAAAATGTGGTTTGAAGAAAATATGGAAGAAATTAAAAATGGATTGAAAGTAATAGAAAAAACAATAAAGAAAAATTAAATTTTACATTTTTTCAATTATTGGAATGCCTAAAAGATTTAAACAAATTTTTAAAATTTTTACTGTACAATCTATAAGTTTTAATCTTAATAATCTTTCATTTTTTTCAGCTTTTAAAACAGGTATTTTTTCATAAAATGAATTAAATTCATTTGCAAGTTCAAATGCATAATTTGCTAAAATATGTGGGCTTATATTTATAACAGAATCATGTAAAGCAGATGAAAATTTAGATATTTGTTTTATTAATTTTATTTCATTTTCTTCAGTTAATATACTTGTATCAAAATCTATTTTTTCAATTTTTTCCTTTGATTTTTCAAGAATAGAATTTGCGCGTGCATAAGTATATTGAAGATAGGGACCTGTATCTCCTTCAAACCTAAGAGCGTTTTCCCATGTAAAATTAATAGATTTCTCAGGAGAATATTTGAGAATAAAATATTTTATTGCAGCTAAACTAATTTTTTCTGCTCTCTCAATTATTTCTTTTTCATCTAAATCTGGCCATCTTTTTTCAATTTCATTTAAAGCTTTATCAACACCTTCTTTAAAAACATCATCCCATAAAACAGCCGTACCTTTTCTAGATGACATTTTTTGTCCTTCAAAAAGTACTAAAGAATATCCTATATGATAACAATTATTAGAAAAATCGCTATAGCCAAGCTTTTTTAAAGTATAAAATAATTGCTGAAAGTGAAGTTTTTGATCTTCACCTACAACATAAATATTTTTAACTGGTTTAAATTTTTTAAATTTCCATAATGCAAAAGCCAAATCTCTTAATAAATATAATCCTGTTCCATCTTTTCTAACAATTATAGTATTTGGAAGTTTTGGCTCTAGTTTTAAAAGTTTTGCATTATCAACATCCTCAAGCATTTTATTTTTTTCAAGTTCATTTATTAAATTTTTACTATCTTTTATAAAACTGCTTTCAAAAATTATTTCATCGAATTTAATATCAAATATTTTCCAATTTTCATTAAATCCTTCAAGACACCATTTAAAAATTTTTTTTCCTGTTTCAAAGGTATTTTTATCTTGTTCTTCATATAATTTCATTAATCTAAATACTTGTTCTTCTAAATCTGAATTTTCTTCTACTTCTAAACTTATTTTTTTATAAATTTCACCTAACCAAACATCTGGTTTTTTGTTGGGAGTTTTATCTTTAGCATATAAAGTATAACCAAGCAAAAGTGTCATTGCCTGTTTTCCCATATCATTTATATAACATACTCTTTTAACATTATAACCATACCATTCTAAAATCCTTGCTAATGATTCTCCTATAAATGTTGATCTTAATGTTCCCATATGAAATGGATGTGCAGGATTTGGAGAAGAAAAATCTATAACTACTACTTTATTTTTTTCTTTTTTTAAATATTCTTCATTAACTTCATTAAATAAACTTTTTGCAACTTTTTGCCAATCAATCCAAATATTAACATATGGTCCAATAGCTGCTATTTGTTTAATAAAGAAAAATCTTAATTTTGATAATTCACTTGAAATTTCTTTAGCAAGATCTGATGGATTTTTTTGTTTATTCTTTGCAATTTCAAAAACAGAAAATGCTAAGTCTCCTGCACCCTTAATTTTTGGCTCTTCTAATTTTATATTAAAATTTAATTCTTTACGTAATTCTGTTTCCATTTCATTTTTTATATCTTTCCACATAAAAATCCTTAATTTTATTAATTAATTTTATTTATATTAAGATTATGGTTTATAAATTTCAAAGTATAGATGAAATATTCAAAGAATATAAAACATCTACATCTGGAATAAGTGATAAGGAAGCAGAAGAAAGAATAAGAAAATATGGAAAAAATGAAATTAAATTAACAAAAGAAATTACAATATTTCAAATTTTTTTCAATCAATTTAAAAATATTTTACTTATACCATTAATTATAGCTACAATTATATATTTTTTAATTGGAGATATAATAGAAAGTATTGTAATTTTTATAATAATTATTTTTATTTTATTAATAGGAACTATTCAAGAATTTCAGGCTGAAAATGCTGTTCGAGCATTGAAGAAAATGGAAACTCAATATGCTAGAGTTATAAGAAAAAATCAAAATAAAACAATACCTTCTAACATGCTTGTACCAGGAGATCTAATAGTTATTAATGCGGGAGATAAAATACCTGCTGATTGTAGAATAATAGAATCATATAATTTAAAAATAAATGAAGCTCCACTCACTGGAGAATCTATACCAGTTTCAAAAGATAAAAATGGAAAAACAATTGAAGAAACAATATTATATTCTTCTACATATGTTACATCTGGCACTGGAAAAGCAATTGTTATTGCAACAGGAGAAAATACTGAATTTGGAAAAATATCAAAATTGCTTAAACCAAAAATAGAGTTAACTCCTCTTCAAAAACAAATAAGAAGTTTAACAATAGATGTTGGAATTATTGTAGCAACTATTGTTTTAATTTCTGGGGTAATAATGTTTCTTAAAGCTTATCCATTTTTTGATATAATAACAACAACTTCTGCGCTTCTTATAGCAGGGGTTCCAGAGGCATTACCATTTGTAATGATATTAACATTATCTTTAGGGGTTCTAAAAATGAGTAAAAAGAATTCTATTATAAGAAAAATGATAGCTATAGAAGCATTAGGTTCTATAAATTATATTTGTACTGATAAAACAGGCACGTTAACTAAAAATGAAATGATTGTTAAAAAAATTTGGCAAAATGGAAAAATTTATGAAATAACTGGAAAGGGTTATGAACCATATGGGAAATTTTATTTAAATGAAACAGAAGTTAAAATTGATAATGATTTAAAAATGCTTTTGAGGGCAGGTGTAGAATGTAATAATGCTATATTAAAAGTTTCTAAAAATAAAATAGAAATACAGGGAGATCCAACTGAAGTTGCAATTCTTGTTGCCGCAAGAAAAGCGGGAATAAAACCTAAATTAAATCGTATATATGAAATTCCGTTTGAATCTGATAGAAAATTAATGTCTGTAGTATGTAAAATTGGAAATAAAAAAATTATGTTTACAAAAGGTGCTTTAGAATCTATTTTGAAAAAATCAAAATGGTATTATAAAAATGGAAATAAAATAAAACTTACACATGAAAAAATTAAAAAAATAATTTCTGAAAATGAGGAAATAACAAAAGTAGGATTTAGAACATTAGGCATCGCATACTCTGAAATAAAAAATAATGAGAAAAAATATGAAGAAAATAATTTAATATTTCTTGGATTTTTTGCAATGCATGATCCATTAAGAGAAAATATACTTGAATCAATAAGATTATGTAAAAAAGCTGGAATAAAAGTTGTAATGATAACTGGAGATAACAAAGAAACTGCAAAATCTATTGCAGAGCAACTTGAAATATTAGAAAATAATGGAAAAATATTAACTGGAGATGAACTTGATAATCTATCAGAAAAAGAATTCTTAAAGATTGTTGAAAAAGTTTCAGTATATGCTAGAGTTACTCCAGAGCATAAATATAAAATTGTTGAAGCTTTGCAGAGAAAAGGAAATGTTGTAGCAGTTACTGGCGATGGTATAAACGATGCACCCGCGTTACAAAAGGCAACTATTGGAGTTGCTATGGGAAAAATAGGAACTGATGTTGCAAAAGAGTCATCAAAAATGATTATTAAAGATGATAATTTTGCAACAATAGTTGAAGCAATAAAAGAAGGGAGAAATATTTATGATAATATTAGAAAATTTACTTTTTATCTTTTATCTTGTAATTTTACAGAAATTTTATTTGTAGTTTTTGCTATAGTTTTGGAATATCCTCTTCCATTATTAGCATTACAAATAATATGGCTAAATCTTATTACAGATGAAATTCCAGCAATGGGGTTATCTGTAGATCAACCTCACAAAACAATAATGGAGAGGCCACCAAGAAATCCTAAAGAAAAAATAATTAGAAAATCAGATTTTATTATGTTATTTTTATTATCTTCATATATGATGTTTTGCTTAATGAATTTATTTATATTTGAACTTCCTAATGGCATTGAAAAAGCAAGGACTATAACCCTTGCTACTTTTGCTTTTTTTGAATTATTTAATGCAATAAACTGTAGAAATTTAGAAGAATCTATTTTTAAAATTGGATTATTTAAAAATAAACAATTAATTTTTGCTATATTAGCATCTTTAATTTCACTTATTCTTATAATTTATATTCCATCATTACAAATTGCATTTAAAACTACTCCGCTTAATATTCAAGATTGGATAGTTATAATATTACTATCAATTTCAATAATTCCTTTCTTTGAAATAATAAAACTATTCAAAAGAAGAATTTTAAAAATATAAAAAATAATTTAAATTTTATGGGTAAAAAAAATAAAAATGTTGAAATGAGAATTGAAAGAGAAATAAAAAAATCTGAAAGAAAAATAAAAGAGGAAATTGAAAGAGAAATAAGATATATTGAAATTAAATATGGTAATTTAATTTTATTTTTGCTTGCTTTAATAGTTGCATATATTTTTTTAGAACCTGAATATTTTGAATTAATTAAAAGTTTTATTTATGAAATGAAAGAGTATGGTATCATTGGTATATTTATATCTGGTGGTTTTTATACTTTATCTGCTACCAGTCCTATTGCTACTATAGTAATTTATATTTTTGGAAAATTTTATTCTCCATTTTTAATAGCCTTAGTAGGTGCAACTGGATCTGTTATTGTTGATTATTTTATTTTTATTTATTCTAAAAAATTTTTAAAATTTGAAATAAGAAAAATAAAAATAAGAAAAATTTCAACAGATAATATTATAATAAAAAAATTGTCTCCAATTATTGCATTTTTTATTTTTGCTTCTCCGCTTCCAGATGAATTAGCATCAATATTTTTAGAAAAAATGAATTATGATAAAAGAAAATTCTTTTTAATTTCATATATTTCAAATTTTTTTGGAATACTTTTTATTAGTACATGCGGAGCATATTTCTTATAAATTTATTTAATTTTAGCGCAAATTAAATATATATACATCGAATGTTTATTTGAAGTATTATTCCAATCGCATACCCAACCATTTTCACCTAAAGGAGCAGAATTAATTAAATTACCATTATTAACAAATGTACATCCTCCAGATAAAATTTTATATCCATCTGGACAATATCCAGTAATCCTATCAATATCATAAATAGCATTACCAGAAACATCATTTCTACTCTTTACACAATACATTTTTTCATAATAACAAATTATATATGCATTTATATATCCTATATCTGTATAGCCCCCAACAGTTAAGTTTTCTGTAATATTAACATTTCCCCTAACATCTAAAGCTTGTTGCGGGTTTGCTATTCCTATACCCACGTTTCCACCAAAATAAGATTTTCCTCTCTCTACATATAAACCATAATTTTCACTTAATGTTGCATTTCCATATAATCCGTAATATCCTTCTCCATAAACCCCTATTCCTTTTTGATTTCCTCTATAAATTCCTGAAATAGCAGTTAAAACATTTGTAGCAAGAACAACAACAGGATAATTCGTTGGCATTAAATTTTTAGAAGAAAAAGCATAACCAGCAGATGTTATATTATATCTTGGTTTAAAAACTTCTACAGTTCTCATTTGTCTACTTGTAAAATTTATTTCAAGATAATATGGTTTATCCCAATTAAGGTTTATTGGATTATTTTTTCCTAATATAATATTAACTATTCCATTCTCATCAACATAAATATTTTCTTGAGTTTCACTCCAAAGTAGATTTCCCTTTTCTGGAGCATCATAAATAGAAAAACCAAAAGTATAAAATCCCTTTGGAATTGGAAAACCTGTTTTGTCTGCTAATCTTCCTTGTAATGTTATTTGTTGTGGTATCCCTGCAAAAATAGAAAAAGAAAGATAAATTAAAATTAATAAAAGAATTCCAAAAATTAAATATGTATTTAAATGAGGCTTCTTTTTATTCATAAATAATAAAATAAAATGGATAAATATAAAGATTTCTCTTAATTTTATAAATTAAAAAACTTATTATTTTTCTATGAAAGAAAGCATAGAAGAAATAATTGAAAAAATAAAAAATCTTGAAATTCAAGGTGCAAATGAAATTGCATTAGCGGCATTAAATTTTTTAAAAGAATATGCAAAAGAAAATGGAATAGATAAAAATTTTTTCAAGAGTGCAGATGTGCTTGAAAAAGTAAGGCCTACAGCTGTTGTACTTCATAATTGTATTGAATCTATTAAACAAAAACCTGAAATAAAAACTATAAATAATTTAATTTCACAAATTCAAACCTCAACAGAAAAAATAGCAAAAAATTCTGTAAAAATTATTAAAGAAGGTTCTACTATTCTCACTCATTGTCATAGTGGTGTTGCAATTGCAAGTATTAAGGAAGCATGTAAAAATAAAACTGGAATAAAAGTTTATGCAACAGAAACAGAACCAAAACATCAAGGTATTAAAACAGTTAAAGAGTTAGCAGAGGCAGGTATAGATGTAACTCTTATTACAGATAATGCAGTTGGGTTTTTTATGCCAAAAATAGATTTAGTTTTAGTGGGTAGTGATGCTATGAGAAAAGAAGGAAATATAAACAAAATAGGATCCTATACTATTGCATTAGTTGCAAAGTCACATAATGTTCCTTATTATGTTGTTGGAAGTATTTTAAAATTAGATAATAGAAAAAGCTTTGAAATAGAAGAAAGACCTATTTATGAAGTATATTCTGATGTATCTAAACTAAAAGGAGTGAAAATAAGAAATCCAGCTTTTGATTTAACTCCTTGGAAATATATTAAAAGGGTTATAACAGAATATGGTATTATGACTCCTAGAAATTTAATAAAGCTTTTAAATAAAAAATAACAAACTGATAATTATGGAGAAGGAAAGAAATATTCTAAAACCAAAAACATGGAATAAATATGATTGGATTTCTTTAATAATTATGATAATTATTTTTATTTCAATTACAATATTTGTTAATATGCCTAAAAATGGTTGTGAAATAGCAAGACCTGGATATAAGTGTGAATCTGCTTGGAATGTTATGAAAGAAAATTGTATTTATTGGGGCAATTGGTCTTGTGACTCTTCAAAGGATATTAGTTTACCTCAAATAGAATGGTACATTTTAAATTTATGTCAAATTCATAATAGATATCATGAAAATAAATTAGATTGTAATAATTTGAAAGCAGCATGTAATATTGTAACTGAAAAAAATATTTGTTAGGTGAATTAAATTGAAGTTATTAGCAAAACCATTTGGATTTGAAACGGGAGGAAAACCTGTAGTTATTTTAAATAAATCTGATGCTGAAACATTGGGTGTTCATGCATTAGAAAGAGTTTTAGTATCAGCAAAAGAAAAATCCATAATTGCTATTGTAGATATAAGTTCACAATTTTGTTTACCAGGAGAAATTGGAATTTCTGAGGAAATTAAAACAGCACTTAACGTTAAACTTGGTGATACTTTAAATGTAAAAATTGCACCTGCTCCAGAATCTGTTGAATTTATAAGACAAAAAATTTCTGGGTTAAGATTAGATGCGCATCAAATGTATGCAATTGTTAAAGATATTGTTGAAAAACATCTTTCAGATATAGAAATGTCTGCATTTGTTACATCTCTTTGTTTTCATGGCTTAAGTTTAGATGAAGCTTATCACTTATCTGAAGCAATGTTTTTGACTGGAAAAAAATTAGAAATAAAAGGAAGAACAATTGTTGATAAACATAGTATTGGTGGTATTCCTGGAGATAAAACAAGTTTACTTGTTGTACCAATTATTGCAGCAGCTGGTTTAACAATTCCAAAAACATCTTCCAGAGCAATAACGTCTCCTGCAGGAACTGCAGATAGAATGGAAGTTTTAGCACCAGTATCGCATACAGCTGAAGAAATTAAAAAAATAGTTAAAAAAACAAATGGTTGTTTAGTTTGGGGTGGAGCTTTAGATCTAGCTCCTGCTGATGATTCTTTAATTAAAATTGAATTTCCTCTAGGAATAGATCCTTTGTTACTGCCTTCAATAATGTCTAAAAAAAGATCTGTTGGTGCAAATTTTTTAGTTATAGATATTCCTACAGGAAGGGGGGCAAAAATAAAAACTACTGGAGAAGCTAATAATTTAGCTCAACAGTTTATTGCTTTGGGGCATAAAATGAATATTACAGTTCAATGTGCAGCAACATTTGGTGAACAACCTTTAGGATATGCTGTTGGTCCAGCTTTAGAGGCTCAAGAAGCTCTTAATACTCTTATTGGAAATTATTCCTCAGAAGTTTTAGAAAAAGCAACACACATTGCTGGGATGTTATTAGAGTTAACTGGAAAAGTAAGAAATGGAAAGGAAATTGCCATGAATATTATAAAATCAAAAAAAGCTGAAAGAAAAATGAGGGAAATAATTGCTGAACAAGGTGGAAATGAAAAGATAAAACCAGAAGATATTCCTGTTGGTTCGAAGTTTGTTGATATAAAATCTGAAAAGGATGGGAGAGTTTTTTGGATTAAAAATTCAGATATAGTTTTAATTGCAAGAGAAGCTGGTGCACCAAAAGATGCTGGTGCAGGAATAAGATTTTTTGTAAAAATGGGGGATCCAGTAAAAAAAGGTCAAACTATAATGAGAATATATTCTAATAATTCTCAAAATCTTGAAACTGCATTGAAGCTTGCTGAAAATCTTGAACCTATAATAATAGGAAAGAAATATGAAGAAAAAATGTTAATAGAAAAAATACCTTCAAAAATACCTCATAAAAAATTTGTTATAATAGAGAGATGAAAATGAAAAAAATTTTATTTATTATTTTAGATGGGGCTGCAGATAAGGAAAGAAGTGCTTATAGATTTGCTAATAAGCCAAATTTAGATCATTTAGCAAAAGAAGGATTTTGTGGAATGATAAATAATGAATTGGGTGGACATCCTGATTCTGGAATATCTATTTGGAATTTATTAGGATATAAAAAAGAAGAATACCCTGGAAGAGGATATTTAGAGGCATTAGGAATAAATCTTCAACCATCTAAAAATGATATTTGTATACGTGGAAATTTTGCAACAGTAAAAGAAAACTTAATCAAAGATATTTCTGGAGAATATAAACAAAATTTAATTGTAATAGATAGAAGAGCAGGAAGAGATGAAACAGGACTTGAAGAAATTGTAAAAGATTTGAATAAAGAAAAAGATTTAAAATATATTGAAGGAATAAGATTTGATGTATATAAATCTATTGGACATAGAGTTGTAATTGTAATTAAAGATTCTGCATCTCAAGATATTACAGATTCTGATCCTGGTGATAATAATCTTCCTATTTTAGAAGTAAAACCAAAAATAAAAAACGATAAAGCAATAAAAACTGCACGTGCAGTTAACAAATGGCTTTATGGAGTATATAATTTTTTAAAAAAACATCCTATAAATAGAAGAAGAGAAATTCCTGCAAATTATATACTAACAAGAGGTTCTGGATCTGCTAAATATATAAAAGAAATGAAAATAAAATATGGATTAAAGGGAGCAGTAATTACAGGTTCTCCTGTTGTTAAAGGAATTGGGAGAGCTTTAGGAATGAATGTACTTGAAGTTGAAGGTGCAACAGGAAAGTTAGAAACAAATTTAGAAGGAAAAATTGCAAAAGCAGTAGCAGCATTATCAAATTATGATTTGGTCGTGCTTCATGTTTTGGCACCAGACATTGCAGCACACGATAAAATATTAGATAAAAAAATAAAAATTATTGAAAAAATAGATGAAAAATGGTTTAAACTTATTTTAAATAAATTAGATTTTAATGAAACGGCTGTTGTTATAACTTCTGATCATATAACTGATGTTTGGTCTGGACTTCATTTACCTGGAAAAATGCCTTTTGTAATTTATACAAATGGAATTAAAAAAAATGGGATTAATAAATTTGATGAAGTAAGTTGTAGTTTTGGTCCTGTTATAGAAATAGAAGATTTTTTTGAAGAAGTTTTAGATAAAACACAGGAAAAGGAAGAAATAGAAGGTGAATTAAAGTTTATTGAATAATTAAACTATTTCAACTCCGTTTGTAATAATTTTTCCTGAAAGTTTCTTTTTATTTGTTTCTATTATTTTTTCTGGAATAGATGTTGCAGATTCAAATGCTCTTGGAATATCTAATCCTAATAAATTTGCAATTGAAATTAATTCTCTCCCATCTCTCATTTCCCACTTACTATGTGCACCAGAACAAACTATTAATGGCACATTAAATTTTTGTGTTAATTCTGCATTTATTGACATATAATGTAATATATTTGCTCTTATTTTTCTATAAGATGTTAATATCTGTCTTAAATTTATTTCAATTGCAACATTATTTTCAGCAGCAGCATTTAAACATGTTTCATCTAAACCATTATCATGTCTATTAAGTTCTGGGTGAGCTAAAATATCTACCCTACTATCTTCGCATGCTGCTCTATTTATTTGATAATCTCCTCCGGCAACAATTACTAATGGTACTAAATTTCTAACTTTATCTATTTTTTGCTTCATTTCTTGTGGGGTTTGTGCTGTTATATAAACACCTTGAATTACTTCTACATTACTTTTAATTTCAGAAATTGCTTTTTTTATTTCATTTAATTTTTCTAAACTTTCAAAATTATCAGTAATAGCTATACAAGATAATCCTAATTTTTCTGCTATTTCAACTATTTCATTTGGAGTACTATCTCCAACTGAAAACTTGCTATGTATATGCAAATCATAAAATTTCATTTTTTTCACTTAAATTATTTAATGTTTTAAATTTTTATAAATTAATTTTAAACGATAAGTTTAAATACTTAAAAGTAGTAAAATAATACTATGAACGAAAACGATATTAAAAATATTTTAGAAAGATTTGAAAAATTTGGTGGAGAAAAAAATAAAAGAGAAATCAAAAAACAAAAAACATTAATATTATTAAGTGAACTAGCAGAGTTTCATTTTAATGAGGGAGATTTTAAAGAAGCTTTAAGATATTATAATAAAATAGTTAAAAAATCACCTACAGATATTTATAGTTGGTGTAAATTATCAAATTTATTGATAAAGTTAGGTCAGTTTGAAAAGGCTGAAAAAAAATTAAAAGAGGCAATTAAATATAATCCGGACCATGGTATTTTATATTTTAATTTAGCTCGTAGTTTATATCTTCAAGGAAAAATTAAAGAGGGGGATGAAGCAATTTATAAATCAAAAACAAGTTTATATCCAGGAAAAGATAATTCTGAAAATTTAGTAATATTATATGAAAATATAAAAGAATGGCAAAAATGTTGTGAAATAGAAGCTTAAAAAATAAAAATTAGCCGACTCGTTACTCTTGAGCTGTCGGCTAAATGGATTTTAAATATACAAACAAAAGGTATTTTTAATTTTATTTTTTTATTTTAAAAGCTTTTTTATACTATAAAATATGTTTTATAGAATATTTATCCAAAACTAGAAAGAAGCACTTCTCCAAAAAACTTTCTTCTTGCTCCACGAATTGTACCTGAAATTCCTAATACATGTATAATAACTGGAATATCTCCAATTCTATTTATTAAAGTTAGGGCAGCACGCACATTTTCAACTTCAACATGAGAACATTTTATAATTCCTATTTTCTTTTGATCATTCCACATATCCTTACCTAACCAAATGTTAGCCTTTGCTGCCCCTGCTTCGCCCAAAAGATTTAAAATAGAAAACCAAATTGCATTATATAAATCTGTAAGAGGGATGTCTTTTGGACTTATTACTTGATATGCTAAATATCTCTTTTTTTCTCTTAATGTTGGGGGTAATACTTTTGGTTTTTCTGGCATAAAAATATATTATAAAATAAGTTTTAAAAAACTAATATTAGTCTAAAATTTCTATTATTTTTCCTAAAGAAGTTGGAGGTAGTGGTTTTTTAAACTTTACTTTTATTGTTCCAGATTTTCCATGTGTACCTGAAACTTTTCCAATGTATTCTTTTCCATTTTTCCAAACTGCTTTTTTTCCTATTAATTTTGCTGCTTCTCTTTTATTGTTTATTCCTGGTATCGTAACTAAAATTTCTTTTGTATATGCAATATGAAAATTTACTATTATTCCTTTTAAAGACATGAACATCACAGAAAATAAATAATAAAAACAAATTAATAAATTTAACTATTAATAGTAATTAAAAATAAACACCCAAAATAATGTAAAAAATATTCCTGCTAATAATCCAGATAATAGCTGAAAATTATTATGTGCATGAAGTTTTTTTCTTACAATCCAAGTTGGAATAATTAAAATAAATAGTAAAATAGAATATATTTTATCAGAAATAAAAAATAGGGCTGTTGCCGGTCCTGAAATTCCAAACATATGTAAACTTATTTTATCCTTTCTTGTTATAATTAATGATATTATTGAATTTAAAAAATAACATAATCCTAAAAATCTTTGTTTATCTTCCATTAACAAAGTACCAATCAAATAAAATATTGAAATAATTAAAATTAATTTTGGTCTTAAGTGAAGTTTTACATTAAAATTTTTAATATAAGGTAATGTAATTATACTTGGAAATAAAAAGAAAAATACAAATGGAATAAATAAATTTCCACCTAAAATTATAAATGCAAAAAGTGAAATAACAAATGGGGAAAGCAATAGTGATAATATATAATAAATCAACAAATCACCCTAATAATAAATCTTTAAATAATTCTATATAAAAATGATTATCATGGGTTGGAATATAAATAAAAATAAATGTTTAAGATGCGGTGCTTGTGTATCTGTTTGTCCTAAAATAGCTTTAGAACTTTCTGAGCATGGAATTGAAAATAATAAAAATTTATGTAATTTATGTGGTATTTGTGAAAAAATATGTCCTGTAGGTGCGATAAAGGTGAATAAAAATGCTTAAAGAAAGTTATGATGTAGTTGTTGTTGGTGCTGGACCTGGAGGATCATCAGTTGCAACACATTGTGCAAAGGCTGGTTTATCAGTTGCATTGCTTGAAAAGAGACAAGAAATAGGTTCTCCTAAAAGATGTGGAGAAGGTTTAAGTTTAAACTCTCTTAAAATGATAGAAAATTATCTTGGAAAGAAAATTCCTTCTAAATGTATTGCACAAGAAATAGATGGAGCTATTGTTTATGCTCCAAATGGTAAAAAAGTTATAATTGATTTTAAAGAAAATGCTGGAGCTGTAATGGAAAGAAAAATATTTGATAAGTGGCTTGCAGAAGAAGCTTCAAGAGCTGGAGCATATGTGCAAGCAAAAACATATGTAAAAGATATTATAAAGAAAAATGGATATATTTGTGGGGTAACAGGAGAATTCGAAGATGAATATTTTGAGATAAAAGCAAAAGTTGTTGTTGCAGCAGATGGCGTAGAAAGTAAAATAGCAAGGTTAGCTGGTTTAGATACAACTAATAAACTAATTAATATTGATTCCGGATATCAATTTGAAATGGTAAATTTAAAATTAAATGATCCTAAAAAAATAGAATTATATTTTGGAAATAACATTGCAAAAAGAGGATATTGTTGGATATTTCCTAAAGGAAAAGATGTTGCTAATGTTGGAATAGGAATTGCTCTTGCTGAAAAACCCGCAAGATACTATTTAGAAAAATGGATAGAAACTAAACCTGAAATATTTAATTCAGCTGGAATTACAGAAGTTAATTCTGGTGGAATTCCTGTTGGAGGATTTTTAGAAAATATGGTATTAAATGGTTTTCTTGTTGTTGGTGATGCTGCTCATCAAGTAAATCCTATTCATGGTGGAGGAATGAAAGAAGCAACAATAGCAGGAAAAATTGCTGCTGATGTTATAGTAGAAGCAATAAAAAAGAATAATGTTTCTAAAGAAGTATTGGATAAATATAATAAAATATGGTGGAAAGAAAGAGGTAACGAACTTTTAAAAGTTCAAAAATTAAGAGAAGTTTTTGAAAAACTTTCTGATGAAGATTTAAATATGTTAGCTGAAGTTTTAACAGGAGATGATTTAATAGCATTTTCTAGAGGTTCTAAATTAGGAACTCTTGCAAAAATTTTAATAAAAAATCCAAAAATAGCTTTTCTTGCTAAGCATCTTATTTAAATTTTTTTTCTTCTTTTTTGTCTTTTTTGAAATAAAAAATAAGCTATTACTGCTATTACAATTATAACTCCAATTATTATAATCCATGTATAATCTTTTGGTTTTTCAGTTGGTTTTTCTTCAGTTGGAGCTGTTGGCTTTTCTCCACTTGGAGCTGTTATTGTTTTAACTTGTCCTGATATTGAATATATTGATAGTCCTTGAGATGTTGCAGAATAGTAAATGTATTTATCATCTCTTGATAATATTGTTGTTGGTAATTCTTTCCATTCTCCGTTTTCATATTTGTATAATTTTATTGAATTTTCATCAATATTATTTTCATTTAACCATGAAATTGGTATTCTAAACT
>JAHLMR010000009.1 GCA_018920255.1 Candidatus Aenigmatarchaeota archaeon
CCATGGTGGGCGAGAGGAGATTTGAACTCCTGACCACCAGTTTCTACACTGCTTATATGAAGCGTAGTCTTATAAGACTGGCGCTCCAACCTGGCTGAGCTACCCGCCCATTAAATTTTATTTTCATATTTTAATATTTAAATAGATTATAAACATTAAATATTTTAATATTTAATTAAATAATAGAGGTGTTTAAATGCAACAATTTGAGATTTTTATACCAAAGAAAGTCGATATATTATCAAATCTTTTAGATACAATAGCATCCGAAGGCATTAATATAAAAGCAATAGCAACAGAAAGCAGAGATGATATCTTTATATTAAAAATTGTAACTCAAGACGATAAAACAACTGAAAAGGTTTTAAAAAATGGAAAATATAAATATAATACTTCTGAAATTCTTTCAATAAAACTTATAGATAGACCAGGAGAATTAGCAAAATTTACAAAAATACTTGCTAAAGCAAAAATAAACATAGAATCTATTTATATTTTGGGAAAGGAAGATGGAAGTACAGAAGTTGGAATAAAGCCAGATAATCTTGAATTAGCAAAAAAAATTTTAAAAATAATTTAACCACCTTTTAGAAATTTATATCTTTTATTGTCGTATAGACATGTTTATTTTAAATATCTTTTAAAATAAATTAATTTTTAGGTGAGATAATGCGACAATTCGAGATAGCATTACAAAATAAGCCAGGTCAATTAGCAAATGTATGTGAAGTTTTAGCAAAGTCAGGTATAAACATAAAATCTGTTTCAACAGAAATAAGAGATGAAACATTTGGAGTTGTAAAAATTTTAACAGAAGATGAAAAAGCAACAAGAAAAGCTCTTGAAAGAGCAGGTTTTAATTTCAATGAATATGAAGTAATAAGTGTAGGGTTACCTGATAGGCCAGGAGAACTTTCAAAAATAAGCAAAAAATTAGCAGAATCAAATATAAATATTGAATCTTTACAAATTTTAGATAAAAGTGATGGTAAAGTATTTTTAGCAATGAAAGTTGATAATCTTTCGTTTGCAAAAAAAATATTAGAAAAAATGCTTGCAGGATAAAAATATTTTCTTTATGAAAAAATAGAAATTAAAAACAAAATATTAAGAGAAAATTTAGACTTAAGAATATTTTAGTTTGTACAAGAAATTTAAACTTTTAAGGATTTTATTTTAATGCTTTATTGTATTTTGTATAAAAATAGGCATAATCTTTAAAAACTTTATTTTATTTATATAAAATTATTAATTATTTAATTAAAATTAAATTTTGTTTATGAGGTGATTTTATGAACGGACAACAGTTAGCAGGACAACCTATATTAGTTTTACCTGAAGGTACTTTAAGAAGTATTGGAAAAGATGCACAACATAATAATATTGCAGCTGCAAGATTAGTTGCAGATGCAGTAAGAACAACATTAGGTCCAAAAGGTATGGACAAAATGTTAGTTGATTCACTTGGAGATATTACAATAACAAATGATGGAGTTACTATTTTAGAAGAAATGCAAATAGAACATCCTGCAGCAAAAATGGTAGTTGAAGTTGCAAAAACGCAAAATGAAGAAGTTGGAGATGGGACAACAACTGCTGCAGTTATAACAGGAGAATTACTAAAACAAGCAGAAACACTTTTAGATCAAAATGTTCACCCAACTATTATTACACGAGGATTTAAAATAGCAGCAAAAAAATCATTGGAAATTTTAGATAGTATAGCAAAGGATATTAAAAAAACAGATAAAGATTTGCTTAAAAAAATTGCTATGACAGCAATGACAGGAAAATCAGCAGAACATGCAAATGAACATTTGGCTAATATTGCAGTTGAAGCTGTAATTCAAGTTTCTGAAGAAATTGATAATAAAACTATTATAGATTTAGAAAATATAAAGGTTGAAAAAAAACAAGGTGCTACAATAGAAGCATCTGAATTAATTCAAGGAATCCTCATAGATAAAGAAGTTGTTCATTCAGGAATGCCTAAATATATTAAAAATGCAAAAATAGCATTAATAGATGCAGCACTTGAAATTGAAAAACCTGAAACAGACGCTCAAATACAAATTACAACCCCAGAGCAATTAGAAAACTTTTTAGAACAAGAAGAAAAAATGTTAAAAAACATGGTTGAAAAGATTGCAGCAACTGGTTGTAATGTAGTATTTTGTCAAAAGGGTATTGATGATATCGCTCAACATTATCTTGCAAAGAAAGGTATTCTTGCAGCAAGAAGAGTAAAGAAAAGCGATATGGATAAACTTGCTCGTGCAACTGGAGGAAGAATTGTAACATCACTTTCTGACATATCACCACAAGATTTAGGTTTTGCAGGAATTGTTGAAGAAAGAAAAATAGCAGGAGAACAAATGATTTTTGTGAAAGAATGTAAAAACCCAAAGGCAGTAACAATTTTAATTAGAGGTGGAACAGAGCATGTAGTAGCAGAAGCAGAAAGAGCAATGGAAGATGCATTAGGTGGAGTAAAATCAGCAATAGAAGTAGGTAAATTTGTTGCTGGTGGAGGAGCAGCAGAAGAAGCAGTTGCAATTCAACTTAAAAAATTCGCTCAAGGATTTTCAGGAAGAGAACAATTAGCAATATTAGGGTTTGCAGAAGCTCTTGAAATAATACCAAGAACTCTTGCAGAAAACGCAGGTTTAGATCCTATAAATATATTAGTGGAACTTCGTGCAGCACATGAAAAAGGTAATTATACTTATGGAGTTAATGTTTTCAATGGAAAAATAGAAGACATGCTAAAAAATGGAGTAATTGAGCCATTGAAAATAAAAACTCAAGCAATTAATTCAGCATCAGAAGCAGCAGAAATGATTTTAAGAATTGATGATGTAATTGCAGCAAGTAAAATGAGCAAATCTTCTAGTGGTTCACAAAACTTACCTCAAGGAATGGGAGAAGAATATTAAATTCTTTTAAATAATATTTTTTCTTATTTTTTATTTATGATAATTAAAGAAGGAAATATAGAAATAGAGACTAATGAAAAAGTTTTTTATAATCAGGAAGCAGAATTAACAAGAGATATTTCTGTTTGTGTATTAAAAGTCTTTTCTAAAAATTTCAAAAAATTAAATATATTAGATGCATTTTCTGCAACAGGAATAAGAGGTTTAAGATATGCTTCTGAAATAAAAAATACTAATGTTTTTTTAAACGATATAAGTAAAGATGCTGTTAAAATTATTAAGAAAAATATTTTAAAAAATAAATTAAAAAATTGTAAAGTTTTTTGTAGTGATGCAAGAAAAATAATGCTTGAAAATAAATTTGATGTAATAGATATAGATCCCTTTGGTTCTCCTGTAGAATTTTTAGAATCTTCAGCAAAATCAATAAATTTAAACGGATTAGTTGCTATAACAGCAACTGATACTGCAGCATTAAATGGTTCTGCGAAATTATCTGGAGTTAGAAAATATGGCATTATTTCTGAAAAAACAGATTTTTATACTGAATTAGGAATAAGAAATTTAATAACCTCAATAATTTTAAGTTTTTCAAAATATGAAAAAATATTTATTCCAATTTTTTCATTAGCAGATAAACAGTATTATAGAGTTTTTGGTAAAATTAGTTATAAAAATTCTGAAATTTCTGAAATATTAAAACAAATAAAAATTTTTTATTATTGTAAAAATTGTGGAAATAGAAGTTTTATTAATAACATTTGTGATGTTTGTGGAAAATCATTTATTTCATTGGGGCCAACATATCTTGGAAAAATTTCTGATAAATTTTTTTCTAAAAAAATTTTAAACGAATTAAAAAATAAAGATTATAAATTAAAAGAAAGGGAAATTAAAATTTTAATTAATTCAATTAATGAAATAGATATACCTTTTTATTATGATATTCATAAAATTGCAAAATTAAATAAAATTAATATTCATAAAATTGAAAAAATAATTCAAGAATTAAAGAATGTTGGTTTTCTTGCCTCAAGATCTGTTTTTTGCTCAACTGGAATTAAGACAAATGCTAAATTAAACGAATTAATAAAAATTATGAAATGAAAGATTATTTTGCTTTTCCAAGTTTTGGAAATACTGTTTGAATTAAATGCTTTTTATTCATAAATTTACAATTACCAATTTGTGCCCAATAACACATTGGTCCTAGACACTCTTTTCTTTCTGTCCAAAGAAAACATCTTTGAACCTCATATCCTTTTCTTATAACCATAGGTCTTTTAGGTTTTAATTTTGAAAACCCATTTATCAAATTTATCACCACTATATAATAAATATTGTAAGAAGTTATATTTAAAGCTTTCGATTTTTAACACTTTTAAGTAATAAAGAATTATTCAAACCTTTTTTGTGGTTTAATAACAAAAAGATAATATTTTTCGTCTTCACTTTCAATTTCTTGAAGAATTCTTTTTTTCAAAAGTTCAACAGGATCAGGAATCATTGTTAATCTTTTCTTTATATCTTCAAACGATGTAAACGGACCTTTTTCTCTTTCTTCAATAATATTCCACATATATTTTTTTCCTATTCCATGTAATAGTTCTAACTGATGCATTCTTGTTGTTATTGGCTTTGCATTGTTAAAAAAATCTACAAATCTTTTTTCATTATTCTTTATAATTTTTTCTACAATTTCTGGTAGTGCAGAATGTGCAATGTTTGTAAGATCTTTAGCACTAATTCTTCTTTTAATATATTCAACTTCTTTTCTTTCTCCAGGACCAATGTATAATCTGTCACCTTGTTTTACAATAACATCTTTTTTTATACAAACTTCTAATAAACTAAAAAAATTCTCCCCAATTCCTTGGGCAATAGGTTCCATTTTTCCTGTTGCGTGACCACGAGGTAAAAAATCTAAAACTATTAAATAATTATCCTTAAAGAATGTCATAAAAATTACCATTTTATATGTATTTTTTAATTATTTCAAGTATTTTTGTTATCTCTTCTTCCTTTAAAATAAAACTTTCACGAGATGTAATAAGTCTTAATTCATCCGGGCTTTTAGGTAAAATATTTACGATTTGTATAGCTATTTCTGGAGAAAGTCTTATAAATGAATTTATTTCTTCTAATAATTTTATACTTTCAGCTTCATTAAGTTTGGTAAATTTTTTTAAATGCTCTAATGCAAGTTTTTGTTCATATGTTAATTCTTTTTTATTTTTTTCAACTTTAGTCATAATTTCTTTTGCTTCACCCATTGTTATAGGTTTTGCTTCTATAATTTTCAAAATTCTCACCTTTTATTTTATTTATATTTTAATGTTTTTAAAGATTAATTTTTCCATTACTAAAACTTTAAATACTTATACTAACAAATTTAAAAATGGAAAGTTTTCGTATATAGTTAGCTACGTGTTCTAAAATAGATCTAATAAGCTTTAAATAGGTTAAAAAATTATTTATTTTAAAAATAAAATTTAAAAAAGTTGATGCTATGCCAAAAGTAAAACGTCCGTTGCGTGGAAGTAGAGCATTTTATCCAAGAAAAAGAGCTAAAAGAATTTATCCCAGAGTTAAGAATACAGGAAAATTAAATCTTAATGAAATAAAACCTCTTGCATTTGCAGCATATAAAGCAGGTATGACACATGTTATATTAAAAGAAAATAATCCAAACTCTCAATTGAAAGGGAAACATATTATGAAGGCCGTAACAATTTTAGATGCACCACCAATTTCTGTTTTTGGGTTTAGATGCTATACAACAGATGAAAACAATAGAAAAATTAGTGCAATAGATATTTTTTCTGAAAAGTTAAATAAAAATCTTGCAAGAAAATTAAAAATAAAACCAGAAACAAAACTTTCTGAAAAATTAGAAAAAATATCAAAAATAAATATAATTGATGTTACATTACTCTGTCATACAAATCCAAGTTTTAAGAAAAAACCAGAAGTTTTTGAAATTCCTATTAATGGAGAAATAAATAAAAAATTAGAATATGCAAAACAAATTTTAGGAAAAGAAATAAATATTTCTGATATTTTTAAAGAAGGAGAATATGTTGATGTTTCTGCTGTTACAAAGGGAAAAGGAACAGAAGGTCCAGTTAAAAGATTTGGTATAGTTGTTTTAGGGAGAAAATATCAACAAATGCAAAGACATGTTGGTTCTTTAGGAACAACTGAACCAGGAAAAATAAGACCAACAGTTCCAGCAGCAGGACAACTTGGTTTTCAAACAAGAACAGAATTTAATAAAAGAATATTAAAAATACAAAATGGTTTTGAAATTAAAGGTGGATTTGTAAATTATGGAAATGTAAAAAATAATGCAATAATTTTAGAAGGTAGTGTGCCCGGTCCAGCAAAAAGATTAATATTTCTTAAATATCCTGTAAGACTACATAAAACAAAATATCCAATAGAAATTATCCATATTTCAAATTCGAGTAATTTAGGTGACTAAAAATGGTGGCAGTATATGATATTAAAGGAACAAAAATAAAAGATATTCAACTTCCAAAAATATTTTATTCAGAAATAAGAGAAGATATTATAAATCGTGCTTTCTTATCATACTTATCAAAAATAAGACAACCATATGGTACAGATATTTTAGCTGGTTTAAGAACATCTGCACATTATCATGGTAGGGGAAGAGGATATTATTCAATGAAAAATAGAGAAATGGCAAGAATACAAAGAATTCATGGAGGAAATCCTGGACAAGAACTTCGTGCAAAGGTAGCTCCTCAAGCAAGGTCTGGAAGAAGAGCACATCCGCCAAAAGTAGAAAAAAAGTTTGAATTAAAAATAAATAAAAAAGAAAAAAAATTAGCTTTACTTTCTTCAATTGCCGCAACTGCAAATTATGAGTTAGTTTCAAAGAGGCATAAAATTCCAAAAATTGATTTACCATTAGTAATATCAGATGATTTTGAAAATATATCAAAAACAAAAGATGCTAAAAATATTTTAATTTCTTTAAATCTTAAAGATGAATTAAAAAGAGCAAAAAATAAAAAAATTAGAGCAGGAAAAGGTAAGATGAGAGGAAGAAAATATAAACAAAAACGTTCTTTATTAATAATTTCCAAAAATGATAAAAATTTGAAAAAAGCATTTGAAAATATTCCTGGTATAGATGTTTGTAAAGTTTCAAATATTTCAGTTAATCTTCTTGCTCCAGGAGGAAAGCCAGGAAGATTAACTTTATGGACAGAGAGTGCAATAAAGGAGTTAGAGAAATATGGCTGAGAAAAAAACTTCAGAAAATAAAAATTTAATTCCGTTAATTGATCCATGGTCTATTGTTTATTATCCATATATGACAGAAAAATCTATAAAACTTGTAACCAATCAAAATACAATTTGTTTTATAACTAATATAAAAGCAAATAAAAAACAAATAAAATGGGCAGTTGAAAAATTATTTAATGTTAAAGTAGAAAAAATAAGAACATTAATATCAAGAAAAGGAGAAAAACATGCCTATATAAAACTTAAACCTGAATTTAAAGCATCTGATATTGCAACAAAGTTTGGAATGTTATAGGTGAAGTTATGGGAAAAAGAATAATTTCAAGAGCAAGAGGAAAGGGAGGACCAAGATATAGAGCTCCTAGTCATAGATATGTTGCAGAAATTTCGTCATTCCCAAAGCCAGGAGAATATATTGTTAAAGACATTGTTCATGATCCAGGAAGAAGTGCACCTCTTGCACTATTAAAATCAAAAGAAGGTGAAATTAAATATATAATAGCAGCAGAAGGGTTAAAGGTAGGAGAAATACTTAATATTGGTGGCATGGCTTATAATGGAAATGTAACAAAATTAAAAAATATTCCAAAGGGTTCTCCTGTTTTTGCAATTGAAAATGTACCAAATGGAGGACCAAAATTTTGTTGCTCATCTGGAACATATGCTTTTGTAATAGCAAATGAAGAAGATAAAGTTATTTTACAAATGCCTTCAAGAGAATTTAAAACATTAAGTCCAGAATGCTTAGCATGCGTTGGCTATCCTGCAGGTGGTGGAAGAATAGATAAACCATTTGTAAAGGCAGGACAAGTATTTTATGCTAAACGTGCAAGAAATAAACTTTGGCCAAGATCTTCAGCAAATAAAATGAATCCTGTTGATCATCCATTTGGAGGTAGAACAAAACCAGGATGGCCTAAAACTGTAAGTAGAAATGCGCCGCCTGGTCAAAAAGTAGGATCAAT
Source organism: Candidatus Aenigmatarchaeota archaeon (assembly GCA_018920255.1). Lineage (GTDB taxonomy): Archaea > Aenigmatarchaeota > Aenigmatarchaeia > Aenigmatarchaeales > JAHLMR01 > JAHLMR01. Next base: position 8,180 of record JAHLMR010000009.1, read on the forward strand.
AGCTGCAAGAAGAACTGGTAAACGTAAGAAATAGGGTGATTGTTTGGCAAAAATATTTACATATAGAGGAAAAAATGAAGAAGAATTAAAAAAAATGTCCCTTGAAGAATTTGCAAAACTATTACCTTCAAGAGAAAGAAGGAGCTTATTAAGAGGACTAACAGAGAGACAAAAAAAATTTTTAATAAGATTAAGAAAAGCACAAAAACCATTAAAAACGCATTTAAGAGAAATGATAATTATTCCAGAAATGATAGGAAAAAGAATTTTAGTTCATAATGGAAAAGAATGGATTCCTGTTGATATTAAAGTAGAAATGATAGGGCATAGATTGGGTGAATTTGCATTAACAAGAAAACGTGTATTACACAGTGCACCTGGAGTTGGTGCAACAAAATCAAGTAAATTCCTTCCACTTAAATAAGGTAATAACTATGAAATATGCAATTAATAAAGATGTATTAGCAAAAGCATGTAAAACTGCTAGAATTAGTAATAAAGCTGCAATTAAAATATGTAGAAAAATAAATAGATTAAAATTTCAAAAAGCAGTTTCAATAATAAATGATTTAGTTTCCAAAAAAATAAGTTTAGAAGGAAAATATTTTACATCAGCAGCTAAATCCATTCAAAATCTTTTAAAAGAATTGGAAGCAAACGCAAAACAAAAAAATATAGATTTAAATTCAACAATACTTTTTATTTCATCTCATAAAGGACCAACTTTAATGCGTTCACGAAGAAAAAGAAAATTTGGGATATATATAAAATCAACTAATTTACAAGCAGTACTTAAAAAACATGAAGGTATGAAAAAAGAAAAGGTGCAAGAAAATGAAGGAAAAAAAGATAGTACAAGATAAAATTAAAAGAATGATGTTAGAAGAATTTTTGAAAAAAGAATTTTCAAAAGCAGGTTATAGTAAATGTGAAATACAGCATACACCATTAGCAACAAGAATAATAATCTGGGTTCAAAAGCCAGGTATAATAATTGGAAGAAGTGGAAAGACAATAGAATATTTAACAGAAGTTTTAAAATCTCAATTTAATATAGAAAATCCTCAATTTGAGATTGAAGAAGTTAAAAATCCGTTTACTGATGCTCAAATTGTTGCTGATTATATAGCTTCAGCAATTCAACGTGGTCTAAATTATAAAAAAGTTATAAATACAGCCATTCAAAACTGTATGGCTGCGGGCGCAATAGGAATTGCAGTTAGAATAAGTGGGAAACTTGGCGGTGCAATGGGAAGAACAGAAAAATTTTCTGCAGGCTATCTTAAATTTGCAGGAGCCCCAGCAGATAATATTGTACAGAAAGCATATTCAAAAGCTCAAGTTAAACTTGGGACAATTGGAATTCAAGTAAGAATTTTAAACGAAAAACCTGAAGAGCTTTTATTATTAGAAAAAATAACACAAGAAAATTTAAGTGATGCTCATGGCAATAATAAAGAAAAGACAACTTAATGAAATGAAAAAAGAAGAATTAATTAACAGATTAAATGAATTAAAATTAGAACTAGCAAAAGAAAAATCTAAAATAAAAATTGGAGGAGTACCATCAAATCCAGGCAAATTAAAAGAAATAAGAAAAACTATAGCAAGAATATTAACAAGGGTGAAAAAAACTGAGTGATGTATGTAAAAAATGTGGATTACCAAAAGAGCTTTGTGTTTGTGGAACAATAGAAAAAGAAATGGTAAAAATACGTATAACAACTGTAAAACGCTCTTTTGGAAAATTTGTAACAATAGTAAGTGGTTTAACTGAAAATACAAATCCAAAAGAAATAACAAAAAAATTAAAGCAAGAACTTGCATGTGGTGGAACGTATAAAAATGGAAATATTGAATTACAAGGAAATCATGCTGAAAAAATAAAACAAATCCTAATAAAATTAGGATTTAATCCAGAACAAATTGAAGTATCTTAGGAAGCCAATATGACTCTTAATGAAAAAACAATATTAATGCATGAACTCATCGGATTAAAAGTAGAAGTTGTTAACTCATCAAATGCTGCAAATATTGGAATTTGCGGCACTGTTATAGATGAAACTAAAAATACTATAAAAATTAAAACAAGTAAAGGAATAAAAACTATTCCAAAAGAAGGTAATGAATTTATATTTATACTTCCAAATGAAATGAAAATAAAAATTAAAGGTGAACGTCTTAAAAAGAGACCAGAAGAAAGATTAAAAATAAAAGTAAAAAAATGGTGAAAAAATGAGAACAAAAAAACAAATAGAAAAACAAGGATATAGAAATATAGGATTGCCAGATGTAACTCCACCAAAAAATAATTGTTTAGATATAAAATGTCCATGGCATGGAGTTTTGCCAGTAAGAGGAAGAGTTTTATTAGGAAAAGTTGTTAAAAGCAAATCTCAAAAAACAGTTGTAGTAGAACGTGATTATAATTTATTTATAAAAAAATATGAAAGATTTGAGAGAAGAAAAAGTAAAATATTTGCTTATAATCCTCAATGTATTAATGCTAAAGAAGGGGATATAGTTAAAATAGCAGAATGTAGACCATTAAGTAAAACAAAATCATTTGTTGTGGTGTGTAAATTATGAAACCAATAACTGCATCTATAACAAGAGGTTTACCAGTTGGAGCATATGTAAAATGTATAGATAATACAGGTGCAACTCTAGTCCAAATAATTGCTGTAAAGGGATATAAAGGAGTAGCAAGAAGAATACCATCAGCAGGAATAGCTGATATGGTAGTTTGTGCAGTTAAAGAAGGTGATACAAAAATAAAGCATGAAGTCGTACTTGCTGTTGTAGTTAGACAAAAGAAAGAATATAGAAGAGCAAACGGAATGAGAATAAAATTTGAAGATAATGCTGTTGTTTTGGTTAATGAAAGAGGCGAACCAAGAGGAACTAGAATAAAGGGGCCAATAGCAAAGGAAGTTGTTGAAAGATTTAGTGCTATCGGAAAAATAGCATCAATGGTGGTATAAAAATGATAAAGTCATCTAAACCAAGAAAACAAAGAAAATATCGTTATGAAGCACCATTACATATAAAAAGAAAGTTTTTGAATGTTCACCTTTCAAAGGAATTAAGAGCACAATATAAAAGAAGATCACTATTAATAAGAAAAAATGATAAAGTTAAAATTTTACGTGGTGAGTTTAAAGGAAAAGAAACAAAGGTTATCGATGTTGATATAAAAAAAGGAAAGGTTTATTTAGAGGATGTTAAAAGAAAAAATGCAAAGGGTATTGAAGTTAATATCCCTATTTCACCATCAAACCTTTTATTAATAGAACCTGTACTAGATGATCCAAAAAGAAGAGAAAAATTAGTTGAGGTAAAAAAATAAATAGGTGTAATTATGAGACAAAAAAGACTTACGATTCCAAAAGAAATTTTAATTAAAAGGAAAGGAATACCATATATAACATGTCCTAGAGGTGGAAGGACAGGAGTTAAAATAGCATTACTTACATTAATAAGAGATATTCTTTCTTTTGCAAATACAGCATCAGAGGCAAAAAAAATAATAACCGGAAAAAAAGTTTTAGTTGATGGAAAAATTTGTACAGACAGAAAATTTGGTTTAGGTTTTATGGATGTTGTTTCTTTTCCTGATCTTAAAAAACATTATAGAATTACAATAAAATCACATATAACTCCAATAGAAATATCTGAAAGCGAAAGTAAATTAAAATTATGTAAAATAATAAGAAAGCAATCTGTTAAAGGCGGAAAAATTCAAATAACTCTTCATGATGGAAGAAATATTCAAAACAATAATCTTAATTACCATGTTGGAGATTCGCTTCTTATAAAAATACCTGAGCAAGAAATTAAAGAGCATTTAGAATTTAAAGAGGGAATGCTTGTATTTATAACCGGAGGAAAGAGAAAAGGACAATTTGCTTATATAAAGGAAATAATTAGAGGAATTAATCCAAGAGTTATATTAACATTTAACGGAAATGATTTTGAAGCTTCAAGTAAAGATATTATTGTTGTTGGAATAGAAAAACCATTAATCCAAATAGTATAGGTGAGAAAATTTGGAAAATAAAATGCGTGAGATAAGAATTAATAAAGTAACAATAAATATAGGATGTAAAGAGCCAGGAGAAAGACTAGAAAAGGCAAAAATACTTTTAGAAAGAATTACTGGAAAAAAAGCTGTTATAACTCATGCTAGAAAAAGATCTACCTTTGGTGTTGCTAAAGGAAGACCTCTGGGTTGTAAAGTAACACTTAGAGGAAAAGATGCAATAGAATTTTTAAAAAAAGCTTTAGATGCTATTAATTTTACAATACCAAAAAAATCATTTGATACTCAAGGAAATTTTTCATTTGGTATAGAAGAATATATTAATTTACCTAAAGTAAAATATGATCCTGAAATAGGAATGTATGGTATGGACGTATGTGTAACATTAGAAAGGCCTGGTTATAGAGTTTCAAGAAAAAGACTTCCAAGAAAAATAGGAAAAAATCATAAAATTACTAGAGAAGATGCAATAAAATGGGCAGAAAAATTTGGAATAAAAATAATTTAATGGTGAAAATATATGAAACCAATAAAGAAAAAAAGAAAATTTGGACCTGATACACATCCATGTAGAAGATGCGGAAGAACATATGGAGTAATAAGAAAATATGGATTGTTATATTGTAGACAATGTATGAGAGAAATTGCAAAAAAACTTGGATTTAAAAAATATAATTAGGTGATATTTTGAGACACGATATATTATCAGATGTATTTTCAATAATTAAAAATGGAGAAAAAAGTGGAAAATTAGAGGTTTATGTACCAGCATCAAATTTAGTTAAATCTGTTTTATTAGTTTTACAAAAAGAAAATTATATTGGTGAATTTGAATTTATTGATGATAAACGTGGTGGAAAATTTAAAATACAATTACTTAAAAAAATAAATGAATGCAATTCTATAAGACCAAGAATTTCTGTTAAAAATAAGGATATTATAAAATATGAAAAAAGATATTTACCTTCAGTAAATACTGGAATTATTATAATTTCAACTTCAAAAGGAGTTATGACACATAATCAAGCAAAGGAAGCAAATTTAGGAGGAAAATTACTTGGATATGTTTATTAGTGATTTTTATGAAAGAAATAGTAAAAATACCACAGGAAGTTCAAGTAGAAATTCAAGGCTTAAATATTAAAGTTAGTGGTAGTAATGGAAGCTTAGAAAGAGATTTTTCTAATCCAGAAATAAATAAAATAATAAAAATAGAAAAGGAAAATAATAATCTAATAGTATCCTCTTCTTCTGATAAAAGAAAAATAAAAGCATATGTAGGAATGATAGCTGCAAGAATAAATGAAATGATAAATGGAGTTATTCAGGATTATGTTTATAAATTAAAAATTGTCTATATGCATTTTCCAATTAATGTAAAAATAAGTGAAAATAAAATTATTATTTCAAATTTTTTGGGAGAAAAAACACCAAGAATCGCAGAAATTCCAAAAAATGTTAAAGTAGAAATTCAAGGAGATACTATAATTGTAAAAAGTCCTAATAAAGAATTAGCAGGTGAAACAGCTGCAAGAATTGAAATGGCTACAAGAATAAAAGCAAGAGATAGAAGAGTTTTTGAAGACGGAATATTTATTGTAGAAAAGCCAGGTAGATTAAAATGAATATAGAGAAAATAAAAAAATTAAAAAGAAAATTTAAAAAACCAAAATTTTTAAGACAAGAATGGTTTAAGTTTAAAAGATTAGGAGAAAAATGGAGAGCACCTAAAGGAAATCAAAGTAAACTTAGAAGAGGTTTTAAGGCAAGAGGTCATATACCAACAGTTGGATATGGAAAGCCAAAAGAGATTCGTGGAATTCATCCTTGTGGATTAAAACCAATTTTAATAGAAAACTTAAATCAATTGAAAAATGTTAATAAAGAAAAGGAAGCAGTAATAATAAAATCCTCTGTTGGAAAGAAGAAAAGATTGGAAATAATAAAAACAGCTGAATCTCTTGGAATAAAAATATTAAATAAAAATATTCAAGTGGGTGAACAATAATGTTTTTGGTTATTGGAGAAGATAAATGTCCTTTTTGTGGCATAAGCGGAAAAGTAATAAAAAATACTTATAACATTAATATTTATTTTTGTCCTTTATGTAAAACAAAATTTAATGAATTTGGAATAATAGAGAATTCAAATATTACTAGTGAAATAAATAACAACATGTGATGCGTATGAGTCAATATACAACTTCAAATACTCAAAGAAAAATTGCAGCAAAAATTTTAAAATGTGGTATAAGTAAAGTTTGGATAGATCCTAAAAATTTAGATAAAGTAAATGCTGCAATAACAAGAAAAGACATTAAAAGGCTTATTGAAGAAGGAATAATAAAAAAGCGCAAGGAAAAAATAAAAGCTTCAAAATCTAAAAGCAAAAGACAAGGTTTAGGCAGTAGAAAAGGAAAAAAACATGCAAGACTACCTTCAGGAAAAAAAACCCAATGGCTTAAAATTGTTAGACCTCAAAGAAAATTACTCAGTGAATTGAAACCAGAACTTGAAAAAGGGGTTTATAGAGAAATATATAAAAAAATAAAAGGAAACATGTTTAGAAGTAAAGCACATTTGCTTTCATATCTTTCAGAAAAAGGATTAATAAAAAAGAAACAAAAAGCTTAGTTGATAATTATGAGTGTAAAAATAAGAAAAATTCCTCATAGAAGAAGAAGAGAACAAAAAACAGATTACAGAAAGAGATTAGCACTTTTAAAATCAAAGTTACCTAGAGCTGTTATAAGAAAATCCTTATCACATATGAACGTACAAATTATAGAATACAATAAAAATGGAGATAAGACACTTGTTGGCGTAAAATCAAATATCTTAAAAAAATTTAATTGGAACTTTGGAACAGGAAATATACCCGCAGCATATCTTACAGGCTTACTTGCAGGAAAAAAGGCAATTAAAGCAGGTATTAAAAAAGCTGTGTTAGATATTGGTTTACAAACAAGCACAAAAGGATCAAGAATTTATGCTGCATTAAAGGGATTACTTGATGCTGGTATTGAAATACCTCATGATGAAAAAATATTACCTTCAGAAGATAGAATATCAGGAGCACATATAAAAAATTTTGATTTAAAAACATTTACAGAAGTTAAAGAAAAAATTTTAAAGGGAGAATAATATGCCAAGAGAATTAAAAAAACAAGAAATAGAAAAAGAAGAAAATATAAATGAAGCAGAAGAAATTGTAACAGAAATTAAATCAGTAGAAGCTGGAAAGTTTATTCCAAAAACATCTTTAGGTAAAGATGTTGTAAATGGAAAAATAACTTCAATAGATCAAATTTTTGAATCTGGAAGAAAAATAATAGAACCAGAAATAGTTGATATTCTTATACCAAATATTTCTGTAGAAACAATTTTAATAGGTGGTTCTACAGGAAAGGGTGGAGGAATAAGAAGAACTCCAATAAGAAGAACAACAAGAATGCATAAGTCTGGAAGAAGATACAGAATTTCTATTATGGTTGTAGTTGGTAATGGAAATGGTTATATTGGTGTTGGATTTGCTAAAGGTTCTGCACAAAAACATAAAGAAATAATGGAAAAGGCAATTAGAAATGCTAAATTAAATATATTTCCTGTATTACGTGGGTGTGGAAATTGGGAATGTAGATGTGGAACAAATCACTCTATTCCATTTGCTGTATCAGGAAAATCTGGATCTGTAAGAATAAATTTGTTTCCAGCTCCAAAGGGAGTTGGATTAGTGGCTAGTGATGAAATTAAGAAAATTTTTAGATTAGCTGGAATAAAAGATATTTGGTGTAAATCAAGAGGAAAAACAGCAACAAGAATAAATCATATTTATGCAACAATAGACGCATTAAAAGAATTAAATAGGAGAAAGTGAAGTTTATGCTTGAAAATATGGTTGCTATAATTAGAATAAGAGGAAAAGTACATGTAAGAAATGATATTAAATATACATTAAAACTTTTAAGATTAAACAGAAAAATGCATTGTGTTATAATAAAGAAAAATAAAGTTTATGAAGGAATGTTACAAAAAGTTAAAGATTATGTTACCTGGGGAGAAATTTCAGAAGAAATTTTAAAAAATATTATTGAAAAAAGAGGAAGAAAAATAGGAAATAAGAGATTAACAAAGGAAGAAGCAGAAGAGGTATTTAATGATTTTGTTAAAAATGGAAAATCTGATAAAATAAAACCAGTATTTAGATTAACCCCACCCTCAGGCGGATTTAAGAAAAGTATAAAACAACATTTTCCAAATGGAGAATTGGGATATAGAGGAAATAAAATTAATGATTTATTAAAAAGAATGATATAGGTGAAAAAATTGACAGCAAGATTTAGAAAAAAGGTAAGAAAATTACGCGGGTCTAAAACTCATGGTTGGGGAAGCAAAAAGAAACATCGTGGTGCAGGGTCACGCGGTGGAAGAGGAAAAGCTGGAATGTTAAAACATAAAAAATCTTGGATGATTAAATATGAGCCAGATCATTTCGGAAAACGAGGTTTTAAATCAGTTCAAAGGAAAGAAATAAAATGTATAAACCTTTATGAATTAGAAGAATTAGCAAGAAAAAATAATTTAAAAGAAATTAACATAAGTAATTTTGGTTATGAAAAAGTTTTAGGATCTGGAAAAATAACAATTCCAGTTATTGTGAAGGCAAATTTATTTTCAAAAAAAGCAAAAGATAAAATTGAAGCAGTTGGAGGAAAAATTGTACAGGGATAAAAATGTTAGATTTTTATTCTTTTGCTCAAAGATTTCCATCAGTTGTACAACCAACGCAAAAATTAAACTTTAAAGAAAAAATGAAATGGACAGGAATTATTTTAGTTTTATTTTTCTTATTAGGTTCTATAACTGTTGCAGGAATAACTCCTTCTGCTGTAGCACAATTTCAATTTTTAGAAATAGTTTTTGGTGCAAAATTTGGTTCAATTATGACATTGGGTATAGGTCCAATTGTTACAGCATCTATTATATTACAGCTTCTTGTAGGAAGTAAAATAATAAATTGGAATTTACAAAATTCTGTAGATAAAGCAAAATTCACAAGTACTCAAAAAATACTTACAGTTCTTTTTTGTTTTTTTGAGGCAGCGGCATATGTTTTAGCTGGTGCAATTCCTCCAGCAAGTTCAGATATTGGTATTGTTTTATTTGTAATTCTCCAACTTGCTGCTGGTGGAATATTAGTTATGTTTATGGATGAAGTTGTTTCAAAATGGGGAATAGGTTCAGGTATATCTTTGTTTATTGCTGCTGGAGTTGCAAAAACTATAGTTTTAAGACTTTTTAATCCTCTTAGTGCTGATGGTGGTCTTCCAACACCAGATAATCCCTCAGTAGGTTTAATTTTTTCTATTTTTAATACTCTTGCGGCAGGTCAGCTACTACAAACTTTAGCTGTTTTACTTCCAATAATTTCAACAGCCATTATTTTTGCTATTGTAATTTTTGCACAAGGAATTCATGTTGAAATTCCATTAGCATTTACTCTTCCATTTGGAAAATTCGGGGCAAGAAAATGGCCATTGAAATTCTTCTATTCTTCAAATATACCAGTTATTTTAACAGCAGCACTTCTTGCAAATTTTCAACTGATGGGAAAAGCAATTAATTTTCCAATATTTGCTACATATGATGAATCAGGACAAATTATAGGAGGACTTTTATATTTCTTAACACCACCACACTCAGAATCAATTTATTTTGTTGTAATTTTTGCAGGTATTTTTGCTTTATTATTTTCGATATATGGAAGTAAACTCATTTTAAAAAGAAGAAGTATAAGAATGGGAATTTTAGGAGCAATTTTTGGTTTAGTTTTAGGTTTATTTATTTCATCTTCTATTGGTTTTTCATCTATTTCAATTATAGATTTAGTTAGAGTATTTACATACATATTAGTATATATAATAGGATCAACAATTTTCTCAATCTTTTGGGTAAATACTGCTGGAATGGATGCACATTCAATAGCAGAACAATTTAAATCATACTCAATTATGATTCCTGGTTTTAGGCACGATCCAAGAATAATAGAAAGTATATTAAATAGATATATACCGTCTTTAACTGTTTTAGGGGGAGCTGCTGTAGGTTTACTTGCTGCTTATGCAGATTTGTGCGGAGCAATAGGAACAGGAACAGGAATACTTCTTACTGTTATGATAATCTATCAATTTTATGAACAATTAATATCACAGCACAGTGAAGATATACCAGAAAAAATAAAAAAATTTATTGGTGAGGTGTAATTTATGAAATTAATTATTATAGGGCCTCAAGGTTCAGGAAAGGGTACATATGCACAAAGAATTTCACCTATTTTTAATATACCGCAAATATCTGCAGGAGATTTAATAAGAGAAGAAATAAAATCTGGATCTAAATTAGGAAAACAAATAGAGCCAATTGTTAAACAAGGAAAACTTATTCCTGATGAAATCGTTACAGATCTTGTTAAAAAAAGAATTAAAAAATCAGATGCAAAAAAAGGATTTATTTTAGATGGGTATCCAAGAACATTAAAACAAGCAGAACTATTAAATAAAATTACAAAAATAGATGCAGTAATAAATTTGATTGTACCAGAAAAAATAATTTTAGAAAGAATTTCAACAAGACTTACTTGTGAAAACTGTAATACTATTTATAATATAAAAACTTTAAAACCAAAGGTTGATGGTATTTGTGATAAGTGCGGTGGAAAATTAATTCAAAGAGAAGACGATAAACCAGAAGCAATAAAAAGAAGATTAAAAATTTTTGAAACAGAAACAAAACCAGTTATTGATTATTATAGAAATCAAAATTTAGTAATAGATATTGAAATTAAAGAAAATGAAGGAGATATACCACCTGAAAAAATTGTAGAAAGAATTATTGAAAAATTAAAGAAAATACAAAAATTTAAATAGATTTAAAAAGAAACTTAAAAATTGATAAATATGATAGAAGTAATAAACAATGGTTTTAATTTTATATTTAGTCCAATTTTAGAACTACCACCAATTATAGCAGAAACTATAATTGTAGCTTTAATTATTTTTATTATAACACTATTATCTAAATATTTAGTTAACCAAGAAAAAGTTAAACAAATTAAAGCAGAAATAAAATCGCTTCAAGAAAAAATTAAAGAATTACAAAAAACAAACCCAAGTGAAGCAAATAAACATTTTTATAATATTATTATGCTTAATAATAAATTAATGCGTTTAAATTTAAAATCAATGGTAGTTTCGTTACTTATTTTTATTTTATTCTTTCCATGGCTTTCTTCAGTATTTTTAGAAAATGTAGTTATAATAATTCCATATTTAAATATAAAATTTGGATGGTTAATGTGGTATTTAATTACTTCACTTACATTTTCATTTTTATTTAGAAAAATTTTAAATGTTGAATAGGTGAATGATATGGTAAGAAGAGCATTACAATCAAGATCATTAAGGAGAGTACAAAGAAAAACTCCTGGAGGAAGAACAGTAACTCATTTTGAAAAAAAGAGATCTAAAAAACCAACATGTGGAATTTGTGGAGCAAAATTAAATAGTATACCAAGGCAGGATAATATTAAAAAAATTCCTAAATCATCTAGACGTGCAGAACGCCCTTATCCCGAGCTTTGTCCAAAATGCATGCGTGAAAAAATTAAAGAAAAATTAAAACTATTTATTAAAGGTGCATAAAAATGTTAGATATTGGAGATGTATGTTTAAAAGTTTGTGGAAGAGAAGCAGGAAAATTATGTGTTATAATAGATAAGGTTAATGAAAACTATGTTATTATTTCAGGACCAAAAAAACTAACTGGAGTTAGAAAAAGAAAATGTAATATTATGCATTTGGAACCAATAGGAATAAAATTAAAAATAGAAAAAAATGCAGAAGATTCTATTCTTGAAGAAGAAATTAAAAAAATAGGAATTTTAGATAAAATTAAAAATAAATGAAATATTTATGAGAAAATTTTTAATAAAGAAAAAAGAAATATCAGATTTAAAATATGGAAAATATCCAGGAGCACAGTCAACTAAAGAGCTTCTTGAAAATGGAATAATTATTATTGATAAACCAAAGGGTTATACTTCTCATCAAATAGATTCTATTATTAAAAAAATAACAGGAATAAAAAAATGTTCTCATGGAGGAACTTTAGATCCTAATGTAACGGGAGTTCTAGTAATAGCTTTAGGTAAGGCAACAAAATTGATGCAAATTCTTTTAAAGGAAGATAAAGAATATGTTGGTCTTATTTATCTTCATAAAGATATTGATGAAGAAAAAATAAAAGAAGTATGTAAAAAATTTATAGGAAAAATAAAACAAATTCCACCAGTAAAATCTGCTGTTGCAAGAATTGAAAGAGAAAGAGAAATTTATAATTTAGAAGTTTTAGAGATAAAACAAAGACATGTATTAATTAAAGTTTCTTGTGAAGCAGGTACTTATATTAGAAGATTAGCAGATGATATAGGTAAGAGTTTAGGAGTCGGTGCACATTTACAAGAATTAAGAAGAATAAGATCTGGAATTTTTTCTGAAAAAGATGCTATAACTCTTCAAGAATTTATAAGAATATTTTCAGAATATAAAGAAGGAAATGAAGAAAAACTAAGAGAAATTTTAAGACCTTCAGAAATAATAGCAAATGCAAAACCAGTTATAATAGTTAGAGATTCTGCAATAGGTTCTATATGTAATGGAGCACCCTTATATGTTGCTGGAATTAGTAGAGTTGAGGAAAATATAAAAAGGGGAGATATTGTTATTATGCTTTCTGGAAAAGGTGAGTTAGTAGGATTTGGTTATGCAAATTTAAGTACAGAAGAAATGATAAAAGAAACAAAAGGAATTGCAGTAAAAACAGATTCTGTTATAATGAAGATAGGAACATATCCAAGAAAACATTTATAAATCTATTAAGTTATTTTAAAAATATGTCAAAGAAAAAAGCTATAAAGTTAAAATTAGGAAAATGTGATTTTTGCAATAAACCAGCTGAGGTAGCAGTAGGAGAATTTAAAGTATGTCCTTTACATGTAAGAAGAGCTGAAATAGAATCTGGGATTTATGAGCAAGGATAATTATGTTAGATAAAGAACTTCTTGAAATTTTAGTTTGTCCAAAATGCAAAGGAAAATTAATTTATAATGAAGAAGAAAATTTTTTAATTTGTATTAAGGATAAATTAAAATTTAAAATTCTTGAAGGAGATATTCCTGATATGCTTCTTGAAGATGCCGAACCATTATAAAATTTAAAAACATTAAAAAGTATTATTATTTCTAAGCCGGCGTAGCGAAGCTAGGTTTAACGCGCCAGACTTGAGCACTTTATGTGAAATGAGTATATGGCTTGACTCAGAAAAAAGCAGAATTTTTCTGCTTTGCGGCGGAGATGTTGAGTCTCCTTAAGTTAAGATATCTGGTGTCCGCAAAATCAGATATTATGATGCATAAAGTGCATCTAATATTATGCGGAAGGACACGCAGGTTCAAAGAAACTTCTTTTAGAAAAAGAAGTTTCATCAAGAAAACTTAAAAAGTTTTTCTTGCTGAAGCTTCTTTTTTTGAAAAAGAAGCTTCGAAGAAGGTTCATCAAGAAAACTTAAAAAGTTTTGAAATTCCTGCCGCCGGCGCCATTTATTTTATATAAAAATATCTAAAAATAAAAGAATTAAAAAAAGAATAAAGAATAAAAATAAAAATATAAAAGAAAATAAGAAATCTTTATAAACCTTTAAAAAATTAAATAATTATTCCAAACCTAAATAAATGGGTTGCCAGTTCAAGGCATAATTCAGGTGAAAAAATGGTTGAAAAAAAAGAAATAAAGTCTCAAAAAATTCCACAAAAACCTCAAATAAAAAAACAAAAAGTTATTGAGGGAGTTCGTGGAATAGTACATATAGCTGAAACAGATTTAGATGGTACAAAAAAAGTTTCACATGCTCTTCTTAAAATTAAAGGAATAAGTCATGCTTTAGCAAGAGCAATACCTTATTTTGCAGGAATAAATCATAATGAACTTTTAGGAAAACTTTCTGATGAGCAATTAGAAAAACTTGAAGATGTTATCTTAAATCCTGTTAAATATGGAATTCCATCGCATTTATTAAATAGAAGAAGTGATCCATTTACAGGTGAAGTAAAACATTTAGTAGCATCAGAACTTACAATTACAACAAAATCTGATATTGATTTTATGAAAAAAATAAGATGTTATAAAGGAATAAGACATGAATTAGGTCTTCCTGTTCGTGGTCAAAGAACAAGAAGTAGCTTTAGAAAAGGAATACTTGTTGGTGTAACAAAGAAAAAACAACAAACAAAACAAGCATCACAGGAAACCAAACAAGAAAAGCCAGCTGAAAAAAAGTGATATGAATGAGAAGACAACATAAATTTTATGAAACTCCAAGAAAACCATGGGATAAATTAAGAATAGAGCAAGAAAATAAATTAATGAAAGAATATGGATTAAAAAGAAAACGTGAAATATGGAGAGCTGAGGCTATTTTAAGAAACTTTAGAAGACAAGCAAGAGAACTAGCTGGCATGCCAGGAGAAAGCACAAGAAAAGAAATTTTAATTGGAAAACTTAACAGATTAGGAATCTTGCCCACAAATGCAACTTTAGATGATATTTTAGCTCTTGAAATAAATAATATTTTAGATAGAAGATTGCAAACGCTTGTATTTAAAAAAGGTCTTGCAAAAACTCCAAAACAAGCAAGACAATTTATTGTACACGGACATATTTCGGTTAATGGTAGAATTGTTAAATGGCCAAGTTTTTTAGTGCCAACTGAATTAGAAAATAAAATTTCATTTTCAAAAAAGAAAGAACAAATTTTAACAAAAATTGTTAAAGGTGAAATTTAAATGGCAGAAATTAAAAGATGGGGAAAAGCATATATTTTTTCATCCAGTAACAGTACTATAGTTCATATTACTGATATTTCTGGAGCAGAAACAATTGCTAGAATATCATCTGGTATGATGACAGATAAAGATAGAGAGGGGGGTTCACCATTTCCTGCTTTTCAAGCAGCAACAAGAGCAGCTGAAATTGCTTTAGAAAAAGGAATTAATGCAGTACATATTAAAGTTAGAGCACCTGGAGGAATAAAATCAAAAACACCTGGTGCAGGTGTTCAACCAGCAATTCGTGCTTTGGCTCGTGCTGGTTTAAAGATAGGAAGAATTGAAGATAGAACTCCAATACCCCATGATTCATGTAGAAGAGCAGGAGGAAGACGTGGAAGAAGAGTATAAAGGGTGATTTTTTTGGAAATAAAAATTCTTAAAAAAAATGATAGAGAATTAGAATTTATAATTACAAATACAACACCACAATTTGCAAATGTATTAAGAAGAACTGCAACAGAAGAAATACCAATATTAGCAATAGATACTGTTGATATTTACGAAAATGATTCTATATTTTATGATGAAGTTATTGCACATAGATTAGGATTAATACCATTAGTTTTTAAACAAGATCAGTTTAATTTACCGTCAGAATGTAAATGTAATGGGGCTGGCTGTCCTTTATGCCAAGTAGTTTTTGTGATAGATAAAAAAGGTCCTTGTACAGTATATAGTAAAGATATAAAATTTAATAATCCTGATGTTTCTGTACTTTACCCAGATATGCCAATTTTAGAATTAGAAGAAGGACAAAAATTTAAAGCTGAAGGTACAGCAAAAATTGGTTTTGGAATAAATCATGCAAAATGGCAAGCAGCAAAAGCATATTATAGATATTATCCTGAAATAAAAGTTATTGGAAAAATTAAAGATAAAGAAAATATTATAAAAATTTGTCCAAAAAAAGCAATTTCTTTTAAAGGAGATGAATTAGTATTATCAGATTCTTGCAATTTATGTGGAGAATGTATTTCAGCTTCTAATAATGCATTAAAAATAACATCAGATGGAAGTAAAATAATTTTTACTATTGAAAGCATATCTGGTTTAACAGCTAAAGAAATTATAAAAGAATCTATTTCTAAATTAAAAGAACAGGCAAAAGAATTTGAAAAAGCATTAGAAAAGGTATAATAATTATAAATTTTAAAATTTTCTATTTGGTGCGGGGGGTGAGATTTTCCCGCAACTTCTTCGAAGCTTCTTTTTCAAAAAAAGAAGCTTCAGCAAGAAAAACTGTCTTTCTTGATGAACCTTCTTTCTTTAAGAAAGAAGGTTCATCTTTGAACTCACGAACTCACTAAGAGACAGGATTTCTTATCATTGTTTCCTCAAAACTTAAGTTTTAAACTTAAGTCCTGCGCCGTTGACCTGGCTTGGCGACCCCCGCATATTTTTTAAATAGATATTTTTATATTTAAATTTTAAAATATAAAAAACTTTATAAAGATTAAAAATTAATAAAAATCAAATCTGGGTGTAGTTATGCCAAAACCAACAGGACCAACAAATCCAAAAATGAAAGAATTAATAGATTTTATAAGAGAAAAAGGCTTTAAAGAAAAAAGTAATTTTTTGTTAGATTTAGCAAGATATTTATCAAAACCAAGAAGAAAATCAATTGCAGTTAATATTGAAAAATTAGAAAGATATGGAAAAGAAGATAAAATATTAGTTATTCCCGGAAAACTACTTTCTTCAGGAAACTTATCAAAACCACTGAATATTGTAGCTTTAAAATGGTCAAAAGCAGCAAAGGATAAAATTTTAAAATCAGGTGGGAATATACAGGATATAAAAACTTTTATAACCCAAACTAATGATTATTCAAATGTAATCATATTGGTGTAACTTATGAAAGTTATAGATGCTGAAAATTGTATTTTAGGAAGGCTTGCATCAAAAATAGCAAAAATGCTTTTAATGGGTGAAAAAATTATAATTGTAAATGCAGATAAAATTGTTGTTTCTGGAAAAAGAAATTATCTTTTAGAGTTTTTTTATGAAAGAAAAACAAGAGGAGATAGACATAAAGGCCCGTTTTATTCAATTCAACCTAATGCTATATTTAGAAGAGCTGTTCGTGGAATGCTTCCAAAAAATAAAAGAGGAAGAGAAGCATTTAAAAATCTTATGGTATATAGATCAATACCGAAAAATTTTGAAGGAAAAGCAGAAAAATTAAAAAATGTAAAAGCTGCTGAAGATTTGCAATGTAAATATTTATTTTTAATAGATATAGCAAAAGAATTGGGTGTTAAATAAATGGTAGAAGAAAATAATCAAAAAGATCAAGAAAAAAATATTAAAAAGAAAAAAACTGAAAAAATAAAATTAAAGCAAATACTAACAGTTGGAAAAAGAAAATCAGCAATAGCAAGAGCAAGTATTAAACAAGGAACTGGAAAAATAAAGATTAATGGAAAACTTTTAGACTTATATGAACCAGAATTTATAAGAATGTTTATATCTGAACCTATTATTCTTGCAGGTGATGTTAGTAAACAAGTAGATATTTCTGTAAATGTTAGAGGTGGTGGAATATTTGGACAAGCAGAAGCAGCAAGACAAGCAATTGCAAAGGGTCTTGTTGAACTTGATTCAAGCTTAAAACAAAAATTCTTAGAATATGATCGTACTTTATTAGTTGCTGATTCAAGAAGAAATGAACCACATAAACCATCAAGAAGTAAGCAAGGTCCAAGAAGACATAAACAAAGATCTAAAAGGTAAAAGGTGATAAATAATGATTATACCTATAAGATGTATAAGTTGCGGAAAACCAATTGCACATTTATGGGAAATTTATCAAAAAAGAATTTCTTCTGGTGAAGACCCAAAAATTGTTTTAGATGAATTAGGTTTAAAAGATATGTGTTGTAGGTCAGTTTTTCTTACGCATGTTGATTTAGCAAGGAAAATAGCAAAATTTAAAAAAATATAAAATATAAAAACTTATTTTTTCTTAGGGCCTGTAGTCTAGCTACAAATATTTTTTAAAATATTTGCTAGAATGGTAGGATACCAGCTTGGGGTGCTGGAGACTCGTGTTCAAATCACGACAGGCCCACCAATTTTAAATAGCTTTAAGAATAATTAATTAAATATATGAGATTAACTTATCTTTTAAGTTTGTTTTTAATTTTTTATTCTAATATTTCTTATGCTCAAGTTTTTGATATAAATAACGGTGTTTCTCAAGGATTTAATTTATTTAATGCATTTACTATTGGAATTACAGCAGGAATTGGCGGAATTGGTATTTTTGGCTTTTTAAGAGGAAATATTAGAAATTTTATAATAGAAAATTCTAATAAAATAAAAAATATTAGCGATACTGCTGGATGGATTAGTGTTGGATTAATGGTTGCTGGTGGAATATTAATGATTTCTGGAATTGGTGCTCCTTTAGGAGCTTATCTTTTAGCTGCTGGTTTTGGAATGGGTGTTGCATCATCTGTTGCTGATATTTCTGTTGGTTTAGCAAGAAAATCTGCAGGAATAAATGATACGGATGATAATTTAAGATTAATTTTTGCACCTCTGGGTTTTATTCCTGTTGGAAAAACAGCAGGTCAAGTTGGAAAGCAGGTGGGTAAAAGAATTGGAAAAGAATTTATGAAAAGAGAGTTAGAGGATATGAGTAAGTATGTAACAAAAATATATAAAAATTGGGGTGGTAAGCTTCAGGGTTTAATACCTGTTAAGGCCACAAATCTTCCATTAGATACATATGCACAGATTCGTTATGAATTACAAATAAATAAAATGGGTAACATACTTAGAATTCCTAAAGTAATAGAAGTTAATAAATTAAAATTTAATGAAATATTAAAATATAAAAAAGATA